>NZ_JAGTTT010000015.1:0-65446 GCF_018223505.1 Anaerostipes sp. Marseille-Q3525 | reverse complement strand
ACTCAATACACTACATTTTCAAAATTAAAATTTCTTAAAAGATCTCAATTCATGTACCGCAAATGTTATCGCACATATCGCCGCAAATCCATCCGCAATTGGTGCTGAAAACATAACTCCCTCAATTCCAAAGAAAATCGGCAGAATGATCATCAACGGCAGCAAGAAAATAACCTGTCTGGTCAATGAAAGGAAAATACCACGGTTCGCCTTTCCAATCGCCGTAAAAAAGTTCGCAGTAATTGGCTGTAAACCATTAATAAAAGTACAAAACAAGAAAATTCGAAAGAACTTCTCAGCAAAACGGAAGTAAGCTTCACTCTCAGAACCAAAGATTCCAATGATCTGTCGTGGGAACAACTGGAAGCAGATAAAAGAAACCGTACTGATGATCGTTGCAGAGATTGCAGCTTTTAAATAGGCTTCTCGCACACGATCCAGTTCCTTCGCACCATAGTTATAACTGATGATTGGCTGTAATCCTTGGGAAATACCAATATTAATGGAGAAAAAGATCATATTGATCTTTGTGATGATCCCGGCACATGCTAGAGGGATATCGCTTCCGTAAGAAGATTTTGCACCATATCGGATTAAAACATTGTTCATAACGATCTGTACGACCATCATAGAAACCTGATTAAAAAATGGTGCCATACCAAGGGAAACAATTCTTCCGATATAATGTGGGTGTGGTTTTAATCTTTTCAATGTCAGATCGACGGTCTTAAATTTTCTTAAATATAAGATTACCATAATACCAGAAACAATCTGCCCGATCACAGTTGCCCATGCAGCACCGGCAATTCCCATATGAAAACCAAAAATCAATGTAGGATCAAGGATCGTATTAATGATTGCACCAGTCAAAGTACAAGCCATAGAAAACTTTGGACTTCCATCAGCACGTACAAGATTTGTACCTCCAGTTGTTAAGATCAAAAATGGAAAACCAAGGGATGTAATTCCGGTGTAGGTTAAAGAATAATTTAAAACACTAGAAGTTGCTCCAAATAAGATCATCATTGGTTTTAAAAATAGTCTTGTCACGATGCAAAGAATCACACCAAGTGAAAATAGCATGGTGATCGCATTTCCAGCGAAGGAAGCTGCTTCATTCTTTTCGCGTCGTCCCATGCAAAGGTTAAAGTTTGCAGCGCCACCAATTCCACACATTAAAGCGATGGAAGTACAAGTGATGACTAATGGGAAAGCAACATTCGTTGCGGCATTTCCAAGCATTCCAACGCTTCGGCCAATAAAAAACTGGTCTACCATATTATATAAAGCACTTACGACCATAGCGATAATGCTTGGAATTGCAAAACGAAGAAGCAAGCTAGAAATCTTCTCAGTACCGAGAGGATTTGTCTTTTGTTCATTCATAATAAATAAAACCTCTTCTTTCTAATTAATATATCAATGTTATAAAAATGGTCCAAATGATTAAATTTAATCGAAACGGACGTTATTTAGTATAGTATAAATGACAAAATAGTACAACTTTTTTAAAAAAGTTTTTGAGAAATAGTGCTTAATAAACGAGAAAATAAGAGATAATTTAATATATTATCAGAAAATAAATATATATAATCTCAAGAAGTCTAATTATCTGACAACTTAAGAAAATTCATACTTTACAACTAGGGAAAATTTCGGTATGATAAGAAAAAACAACGAGAGAACACAGCGAGAAAGGATGAATGGATATGAAACAGACAAATCAAATTCCTGGATTATATGATCCAAGTTTTGAGCACGATAACTGCGGTATCGGTGCCTGTGTAAATATTAAGGGAGTCAAGAATCATCAGACAGTAGATAATGCACTGAAGATTGTTGAGACATTAGAGCATCGTGCAGGAAAAGATGCAGCAGGAGAGACAGGAGACGGTGTAGGAATCATGCTTCAGATTTCACATAAGTTCTTTAACAAAGCCTGCAAAGAAGCTGGAATCAATATCGGGAAAGAAAGAGAATACGGAATTGGAATGTTCTTCTTTCCAAATGACGAATTAAGACTTCGTCAAGCAAAGAAGATGTTCGAGATCATCGTTGAGAAAGAAGGAATGACATTCCTTGGATGGAGAGAGGTTCCAACAGTGCCAGCAGTTCTTGGTAAGAAAGCAGTAGAATGCATGCCAAAGATCTTACAGGGATTCGTTGCAAAACCAGCAGACGTTGAAAAAGGACTTGATTTTGACCGTAAATTATATATTGCAAGAAAAGTATTCGAACAAAGTAATGAAGAATCTTATGTCGTTTCATTATCCAGCAGAACGATCGTATATAAAGGTATGTTCTTAGTTGGACAGCTTCGTACATTCTTTAAAGATCTTCAGGATCCAGATTACGAATCAGCAATCGCACTTGTACATTCACGATTCAGTACAAATACGACACCAAGCTGGGAGAAAGCTCATCCATATCGTTTTATTGTACATAACGGAGAGATCAACACAATCCGTGGAAATGCCGATAAGATGCTTGCCAGAGAAGAGAATATGGAATCAGAGTACCTCAAAGATGAAATGCACAAACTGATCCCAGTGGTAAATCCAAACGGATCTGACTCTGCAAGACTTGATAATACATTAGAGTTCTTAGTTATGAGTGGTATGGATCTTCCACATGCGATCATGATCACAATCCCAGAACCATGGGAGAACAATAAAGTCATTTCACAGGAGAAACGTGATTTCTATCAGTACTATGCAACAATGATGGAACCATGGGATGGACCTGCATCTATCATCTTTACAGACGGTGATCAGGTAGGAGCGGTACTTGACCGTAACGGACTTCGTCCATCAAGATACTATATCACAGATGATGATCAGCTGATCTTATCATCAGAGATTGGAGTTCTTGACATCGATCCAACAAAGATCGTAGTCAAAGAAAGACTTCATCCAGGAAAGATGTTATTGGTTGATACGATCAAAGGAGAAGTGATCGCAGATGATGTAGTCAAAGAAAAATACGCAGAGAAAGAACCATATGGTGAATGGTTAGATAGTAATCTGTTGGAATTAAAAGACTTAAAGATTCCAAATGAACCAGTTCCAACATACGGAGCAGAAGAACGTGAAAAACTGATGAAAGCGTTCGGATATACATATGAAGATATCCGTACAGCAATTCTTCCAATGGCATTAAATGGGACAGAAGCGATTGCAGCGATGGGAAATGATACACCACTTGCAGTGTTATCTAACCGCCATCAGCCATTATTTAACTATTTTAAACAGTTATTTGCGCAGGTAACAAACCCTCCAATCGATGCGATCCGTGAGGAACTTGTAACATCAACAACGGTTTATGTCGGAAAAGAAGGTAATATCTTAGATGAGAAACCAGAAAACTGCCGCGTATTAAAAGTACACAACCCAATCCTTACAGATACAGACCTGTTAAAGATCAAATCCATGAACAAAGAAGGATTTAAAGTTGTAGAACTTCCTATTATATATTACAAGAACACATCTCTTGAGAAAGCATTAGATCGTTTATTCGTAGAGACAGACAGAGCTTACAGAGATGGAGCCAACATCATCATTCTTTCTGACAGAGGAGTCGATGAAAACCATGTGGCAATTCCTTCATTATTAGCAGTATCCGCAATGCATCAGTATCTGATCAAGACAAAGAGACGTACATCTGTTGCACTGATCTTAGAGAGTGGAGAACCAAGAGAAGTTCATCATTTTGCAACACTGTTAGGATATGGTGCATGTGCAGTAAACCCATACCTTGCATTACAGGGAATTAAGAAACTGATCGATGAAAATATGCTTCAGAAAGATTACTATGCAGCTGTTGAAGATTACACAAATGCGATCCTTCATGGAATCGTTAAGATCGCATCTAAGATGGGTATTTCAACATTACAGTCTTATCAGGGATCTCAGATCTTTGAAGCGATTGGTATTAATTCTGATGTTATTGAAAAATATTTTACAAATACAGTCAGCAGAGTGGAAGGTATTTCATTAAAAGATATTGAAGCGGATGTAGATGCAAGACATGATACAGCCTTTGATCCACTCGGACTTGAGAATGATCTGACATTAGAGAGTTCAGGAAGTCATAAATGCAGAAGTGGAAAAGAACAGCATCTTTACAATCCACAGACGATTCATACACTTCAGGTTGCAACAAGAACAGGAAGTTATGAGCTGTTTAAACAGTATACAGATATGATCGATAAGGAATTAGAGCCAGGAAACTTAAGAGGTTTAATGGAATTCAATTACCCCGAAAAAGGTATTCCAATCGAGAAAGTAGAAAGCGTTGATTCTATTGTCAAACGTTTCAAGACAGGAGCAATGTCTTACGGATCTATTTCCGGAGAAGCACATGAAACACTGGCGATTGCTATGAACAAATTAGGTGGTAAATCAAACAGTGGTGAAGGTGGAGAAAGACCTGAGAGATTAAAAGTTGGAAGAGACGGATTAAATCGTTGCTCAGCGATCAAACAGGTTGCATCTGGACGTTTTGGAGTAACAAGTGAATATTTAGTAAGTGCCAAAGAGATTCAGATCAAGATGGCACAGGGAGCAAAACCGGGAGAAGGAGGACATCTTCCAGGTAAGAAAGTTTACCCATGGATAGCAAAAACTCGTCATTCAACAGCCGGTGTAAGCTTAATCTCACCACCACCTCATCATGATATTTACTCTATTGAGGACTTGGCACAGTTAATTTATGACTGTAAGAATGCCAACAGAGATGCAAGAATCTCTGTAAAACTGGTATCCGAAGCAGGAGTCGGAACTGTTGCATCTGGTGTAGCAAAAGCTGGAGCACAGGTTATCTTGATCTCTGGTTACGATGGTGGTACAGGAGCTGCTCCTAGAAACTCTATCTACAATGCAGGACTTCCTTGGGAGCTTGGACTTGCAGAAGCACATCAGAATCTGTTAATGAATGATCTTCGTAACAAAGTTATCGTTGAGACAGACGGTAAGTTAATGAGTGGTAGAGACGTAGCAATCGCAGCAATGCTTGGAGCCGAAGAATTTGGTTTCGCAACAGCACCACTTGTAACACTTGGATGTGTCATGATGAGAGTATGTAACTTAGATACATGCCCAGTCGGAGTCGCAACACAGAATCCAGAATTACGTAAGAGATTCGCTGGAAAACCTGAATATGTTATCAACTTCATGAGATTTATTGCTCAGGAATTAAGAGAATATATGGCAAAATTAGGAGTTGCTACTGTTGATGAATTAGTTGGACGTACAGACTTATTAAAACCAAACGCAAAAGCAGCCGAAAAACATGTTGACTTGTCTAAGATTCTTGGATATAAATATGATCCAGCTCAGAAGATGGATTACGATCATAAGAATGTATATGATTTCAAACTGGAAAAGACAGCAGATATGAAAGTTCTGATGAAAGAATTAATGCCAGCACTTGAGAAGAAACAAAAGAAGATCATTCAGTTGGACGTTACAAATATTGACCGTACATTTGGAACGATCTTTGGATCAGAGATCACAAAACGTTGGGGTGAACAGGCATTAGATGATGATACATATATTGTAAAATGTAATGGAGCCGGTGGACAAAGCTTCGGAGCTTTCATTCCAAAAGGTCTTACATTACAGTTAGTTGGAGATAGCAATGACTACTTCGGAAAAGGACTTTCTGGTGGTAAATTAATCCTTTGTCCTCCAACAGGTGTCAAATTCAAAGCAGAAGATAATATCATCGTAGGTAACGTTGCATTATACGGAGCAACAAGCGGTAAAGCATTTATCAATGGTGTTGCAGGAGAACGTTTCTGTGTCAGAAACTCAGGAGCTACAGCAGTTGTTGAAGGAGTTGGAGATCATGGATGTGAATACATGACAGGTGGTCGTGTTCTTGTTCTTGGACCAACAGGAAAGAACTTCGCAGCTGGTATGAGTGGTGGAGTTGCTTATGTATTAGACGAAGACAGCAAGTTATATAAGAACTTAAATAAAGAAATGGTTTCTGTAGAAACTGTAACATCTAAATACGATGTTATCGAATTAAAAGATATGTTAAAAGAACATGTTGCATATACAAATTCCGAAAAAGGAAAAGAAATTCTGAAAGACTTTGAACAGTACCTGCCTAAATTTAAGAAGATCATGCCAAATGATTACAAAGCAATGTTAAATCTGATCGTTCAGATGGAAGAACGTGGATTAAGCAGTGAGCAGGCACAGATGGAAGCATTTAATATGAAAGCAAATGCAGGAAAATAGGAGGAAATTATGGGAAAACCAACTGGATTTTTAGATTATGAAAGAGAAGACGCCCGTGCAGAATCTCCGAAAGAACGAATCAAACATTTTAATGAATTTCATATTCCTCTTTCAAGAGAAGAACAGCAGAAACAGGGTGCAAGATGTATGGACTGCGGAGTACCATTCTGTCAGTCAGGAAAAGTATTATTAAATGGAATGGCATCAGGTTGTCCACTAAACAATCTGGTACCAGAATGGAATGACCTGATTTATACAGAAAACTGGGAACAGGCATATTTAAGACTTAAAAAAACAAACCCATTTCCAGAGTTTACCGGACGTGTATGTCCGGCACTCTGCGAGAATGCTTGTACATGCGGATTAAATGGGAATCCTGTATGTTCCAAACAAAATGAGTTAAGTATCATCGAATATGGATACAAACACGGACTTGCCAAAGCAAGACCACCAAAATTTCGTACAGGAAAGAAAGTTGCAGTCATTGGTTCCGGACCTTCTGGATTATCTGCAGCAAATTCTTTAAATAAACGTGGACATGAAGTGACTGTGTACGAACGCTCCGACCGTCTTGGTGGATTGCTAATGTATGGAATTCCTAATATGAAACTGGAAAAACATATCGTAGAACGTAAGATTGCGATCATGAAAGAAGAAGGAATTCATTTTGTAACAAATACAAACGTCGGAAAAGATACCAAACCAGAACAGCTAAAGAAAGACTACGATGCAGTGATCTTAGCATGTGGATCTTCTAATCCAAGAAATATTGAAGTTCCTGGACGCGAAGCAAAAGGAATCTATTTTGCAGTTGACTTCTTAAAATCTACAACAAAGAGTCTGTTAGATTCTGGATTAAAAGATAAGAAATTTATTTCTGCAAAAGGCAAAAACGTCATCGTTATCGGTGGTGGAGATACAGGAAATGACTGTGTTGGTACATCCATCCGTCATGGAGCAAAGAGTGTGACTCAGTTAGAGATGATGCCAAAACTTCCAGACGAACGTGCAGAAAATAACCCATGGCCAGAATGGCCAAGAATCTGCAAGACAGATTATGGTCAGGAAGAAGCAATCGCTGTTTTTGGACATGATCCTCGTATTTATCAGACAACCGTTAAAGAGTTTAAGATGAATAAAAAAGGCGAAGTAACAAAAGCTGTTTTAGTAAGTCTTGAAAGTAAAAAAGACGAGAAAACTGGAAGAATGATGATGGTACCAGTGGAAGGATCTGAAAAAGAAATTCCAGCAGATTTAGTACTGATCGCAGCAGGATTCTTAGGAAGTGAAGCATATGTTACAGAAGCCTTTGGTGTCAAAGTAAACCAGAGAACAAATGTAGAAACAAAACCAGATAGCTTTGCTACAAATGTCGAGAATGTCTTTACTGCAGGGGATATGCACAGAGGACAGTCACTGGTCGTATGGGCGATCCGTGAAGGAAGAGATGCAGCTCGTGAAGTTGACAAACGGTTAATGGGATATACAAACCTGTAATCTTACTGGAAAAAGTAAAAGTGATGTCAGAGATAGAAATATATCATCTGACATCACTTTTTTTCGATAACCTCTTTTCAATTGGAACAGTTTTTGCTATGATAATCGATAGAGAAGATATCGAGAGGGAGCAGATGTAAGTTATGCATTTTATTGGACATTTTAAAACAATCACAAGACATAAGATTCTGGTAGCAAAAGGCTGTTTCAAGTTAGGACTATATTATCAGGGGATTATGCATGATATGTCAAAATATTCGCCAACTGAATTTCTGGTAGGTGCAAAATACTATCAGGGAACGGCAAGTCCGAATAATGCAGAAAGAATGGACAAAGGAATTTCTACCGCATGGCTTCATCACAAAGGTCGTAATCGTCATCATTTCGAATACTGGATTGATTACAGTATTGACAAAGAACATCCGGGACTTGTGGGAATGAAGATTCCTAAGAAGTATATGGCAGAGATGTTCGTAGACCGAGTCAGTGCCGGAAAGATTTATAATGGTGATAAGTTTGACCAGAAGAGTCCGCTTGAATATTTCGAACATGGAATTGGAGCAACGATCATGTGCGATGCATCGAAGAATTATTTATTAAAACTTTTGAAGATGTATGCAAAAAAAGGCGAAAAATACACATTTGCATACCTGAAAAAGGATTTGAAAGAGGACATCAGTGGTTATGATAAGATATCACCATTTCAGCCATTTTCAAAAAATATTAAAATTGGATAGAATTTCATGTATCTGTGAATTGAAATCTTAACATACTTACAGTATAATATGTAATGTAAATGAGATAAGAAGCCTGGGGTGTGCGATAACTTGCTATTTTGAACCTACATTTATTTGTCATGGGACTTCATATAATTGACTGGATGTCAAGCCCTGATACTGGGGGACGGCAGAACGTTGATCGAGAAAACCCACCTAGCTCTGCTAGGCGTCAAAATTGCGAGACCGGCATTCCGGGTATATGATATGCAAAAGATAAAGTGAGGGACTGTTAGTTTTAGCAGTCCCTTTTAAAAATTTGCGAAAGAAATAAACTATAAAATAAAAAGGAGAAAATTTGTGAAATTTTTTAAAGAAAATGATAAAACACCATTTATATTAGTGGCGTTTGGAATTACATTATATTTGATATTAAGCAATCTAAAGATTGTGTTTTCTGGAATTTCCTATGCGAGTTCTGTTGCATTTCCGTTTATTTTGGGAAGTTGCCTTGCTTTTATAATTAATGTTCCAATGCGTTTTTTTGAAAATCGAGTGTTTCATAAGGTGAGAAAAGGAAAGCGAGCGTTAAGTCTTATTGCAGCATTGTTAAGCATTGTTGGTGTGATCATATTAGTTTCAAGACTGATCATTCCAGAACTTGTTGAAACAATCTTCAAATTATCAAATAATATTCCAGGGTATGTAAAAGAAATACAAGATTTTTTAGAACATTATTCGATCAATAAGCCAATGGTACATAAGTATGTAAATCAGATTACTTTTGACTGGGATAAAATTAGTGGAGGATTGATATCATTTTTGCAGGATAGTGCTACTAATATGCTGAATTCTACAGTGAGTGTCATTTCGAATGCAGTACAGGTTGTCGTAAGTTTTGGATTAGGCTTTGTTTTTGCACTGAATGCGTTATTACAAAAAGAAAGATTATCTGTGCAGGTGAGAAAAGTATTAGTGGCTTTTCTACCAGAGAAGACTGCGAAATATATTGTAAGAGTTGGAAGATTATCCAATAATACATTTTCAAGTTTCCTTTCCGGACAGTGTTTAGAGGCTGTAATTCTTGGAAGTCTCATTTTTGCATCTATGACTTTATTAAGACTTCCATATGCAGTTTTGATAGCAGTTTTTATTGCAACAATGTCATTGATTCCGATCATCGGCGGATTTATTGGGTGTTGTGTAGGCGTATTGCTGATCTTGATGGTAAACTGGAAGCAGGCAATCATATTTATTATTATGTTTGTCGTTGTGCAGCAGTTTGAAGGAAATGTCATTTATCCGCATGTCGTAGGAAATTCTGTTGGACTTCCAGCAATGTGGGTGTTGGCTGCGGTAACGATCGGAGGCAATATCGCAGGAATTGCAGGAATGCTCTTTAGTATTCCATTTTGTTCTGTAGTGTATCAGTTGTTTGCAGAAGTTGTAAATAAGCAGATTAAGAAAAAGAATGTGGATATACCTTGACGAAAATGTACATAATACTTCTATAAATCAAAGGAGGTATTTTTATGGATCGAGATCAGATTATCTGTCCATGCCTTGATATCACAGCAGGGCAGATCATTGATGCGTATGAAGAAGGCGCGAAAACAGTTGAAGCGATCAAAGACGTAACAGGAGTAGGAACTGTCTGTGGTGCCTGTTTGGATGAGATTGAAGAATTAATACAGAATCTATAAATAAAAAAAGAATCTCTAGAAAGAGATTCTTTTTTAATGCCGATGGTGGGACTCGAACCCACACGTCCATAAGAACAACAGATTTTGAGTCTGTCTCGTCTGCCAGTTCCGACACATCGGCAGATTCAATTATTCGACCTAAGATATATTATCATTTCTTTATCTCAATGTCAATGATTTTTATCAAACTTTATTTAAATAATAATCTCTGTGAAGAATAAGAATATGTCACAGAGATTATTATCATTTAATTTTTAGTTCAATTTCAAAAATGCAAAAGGATCAGAAGGATCACTCTGTATGAAATGTAACAAGAGATAATAAGCCTTTACAGAAAGGTTTTCTTCTTTCAAAATACGTTTTGCCTCAGTCTTGTCTACTAATTCAACTGATAAATCCTCATTTGGCTCTAAATGATCAAGATTTGGCATCCCAGTAGAAATTCCGTAAACGGTACAATTAGTTTCATCCGTCATTCCGGCAGAAGAAAAATGAGGACGACTTAAGAAATCATCAAATTCGGCAGGAGTAAAAGTAAGTCCTGTTTCTTCTTTCATCTCACGGACTGCGGTTTCTTTCACAGATTCTCCAGGATCGATCAGTCCTGCTGGAAGTTCATATGTATAATCGTTTAAAGGATAACGAAACTGTTTTACCATGATCAGTTTATCAGCTTTTTCTCCGAACAAACTGTAAATAACAACACCATCAGGGATTACTTTCTTTGTAGCTGCCATCATTGTATTTTTGTCTTTTCGGCTTGCAACATAATAAGGGTGTGTATTCCCAAATTTATTTTCAGCTTCTAATTCATAAAGATTTAAAAATTTTACATTCGTTAAAGGTGTGATCTTGTTTATTTTACTCATAGGTTGTACCTCCTGTATATTCTATTGTAAAGCATCATAACAAGATTGACAATAGATACAAAAACAAGTATTATATACTAAAGCGATATGAAATAGGGAGATTACAGAAAAAAGGAGACAGGATGAGAAAGAAAATCATGATGACTGTGCTAAGTATGGTAACACTTCTGATAGCAGTTTCGTTCACAAGTTGTGGAAAATCAGCCAAACATACAAAAGAAACAACGACAGCTGTGAAAACAGAGAAAACCACGAAAGAAACAAAAAAGAAAGAGAAGATTGAAATTAAAATACTTTCAAAATATGATCAGATCAAGAAGTTGCTTTCAAAATACCCCAAAGAAATGACATCAAAAGAGGCCTCAGATCAAGAAATTGTAGTAATTGAGAATGAGTCATTTGATAAAGCGAGTAAAAAAATCTGGGATCAGTTTTTAAAAGATGTAAAAGATCAAAAAGATTGTGCAATTGTAATCTGTCAGTATACAGTGGAAGGAGATCCGATCCTTCAATATGTTTCGAATGTAGATGGTAAATTTTACTATGTGGAAGATTCCACACGAGATGCTTATGGTAGTGAAAAATATGTACAATATACTTATGACTATTACAAAATTTATAAACAGGATGGTCATTATACAGCAATCCTGACAACAAATAATAAACTGACATTTGATGAGGCACAAGATGTCCGCAGTTTAAAAACAGCGATACAGCTGCTGGATATTAAAGAATAATAAGAAAATGGAGCAGATGATTTATGAAAATTTCAACAAAGGGAAGATATGCCGTTCGATTAATGTACGATCTTGCAATGCATCATACGGGTGACTGGATTGCATTAAAAGACATATCAAGAAGACAGGAGATATCAGTAAAATATTTAGAACAGATCGTAAGACAGTTAAGTATCAGAGGATATTTAAAGAGTTTACGAGGACCTAAAGGAGGTTATCAGCTTTCCAGAGATCCAAAAGATTATACAATTTATGAGATTTTAAAAATAACGGAAGGAAGTTTACAGCCAGTAGCATGTTTGGATGATGAAGTAAACCAGTGCGACCGCTATCATGAATGCCCAACGATTGAGATTTGGGAAGGACTTGGACAGGTAATTGAAGAATATTTAAGTGCAATTACTTTAGAAGATATTGTGAATAAAGCAAGAATCAAAGGTGGAAATGACTATGTGATCTAAAAGATCACATGGTCTTTTCTCTTTTTAGGGGTAAAATGTTAATGGGCAAGAAAATATTTGACATTATATTGGAATCTGTTATACTAATAACATATTAAAAAGATAGGAAATATATGAAAATTAAAATAAAAGGAGCAAAACAATGTCAAACATATATAAAAATGTTACAGAATTAATCGGGAGAACCCCATTAGTAGAAGTTGAAAAAATAGAGAAAAGATTTAAACTGCAAGCAAGATTATTAGTAAAATTAGATGGATATAATCCAGCAGGAAGTGCTAAAGATCGTATCGCATATCAGATGATCCAGGATGCGGAAGATGTAGGAAGGCTGAAAGAGGGATCAGTTATTATCGAGCCAACATCAGGAAATACAGGGATCGGACTTGCTGCAATTGGTGCATCTAAAGGATACAGAGTCATTCTTATAATGCCAGAGACAATGAGTGTGGAACGAAGAAACCTGTTAAAAGCATATGGAGCAGAAATTGTTTTAACAGATGGTGCGCTTGGGATGAAAGGAGCGATTGCCAAAGCAGAAGAATTAGCGGAAGAAATCGAAGATTCTTTCATTGCAGGACAGTTTATTAATCCATCCAATCCAAAAGTTCATCGTTTGACAACAGGACCAGAAATCTGGGAAGACACAGACGGAGATGTTGATATCTTTATTGCAGGAGTTGGAACGGGAGGAACTGTTACAGGAGTTGGAGAATATTTAAAATCCAAGAAAGAAGATGTGCAGGTCATTGCAATTGAACCAGCAACATCTCCAATGCTCTCAAGAGGTCAGGCAGGACCGCATAAGATTCAGGGAATCGGAGCCGGATTTGTGCCGGAAGTGTTAAATACAGATATCTATGACGAAATCATTCCAGTGGAAAATGAAGATGCTTTTGATTATGGAAAAGTAATTGCATTGGAAGAAGGAATTTTAGTTGGAATTTCTTCTGGGGCAGCACTTTATGCGGCAATTCAGGTGGCAAAACGGAAAGAAAATAAAGGAAAAACAATTGTAGCATTTCTTCCTGATAATGGGGATCGATATTTGTCAACTCCTTTGTTTTCATAGATTTTAATTTGTGGTTGATGATGGAAATTATTGGTGGAATATTATACGTGATCGAAACCACTACCGAACACGTGTGGAGAATGTTATTGGCTATAAATTAGGAATTTCTCAGACAGAGGATTGAAGCTTTGAATGTATTTTAAACATCTCGTCAAATCGGTGTTCTTATCTTATTTTTGTTACATATATGAAAGCCTACTTCAAATCCAACAATCTTTGTGTTAAAATATTTCAGAGTATAGAATTAGAGAAAAGGAGACATCTGGCATGGAACAGAAACTATTATTGATCGATGGAAACAGCATTTTAAACCGTGCATTTTATGGACTTCCAGATATGACAAATAGTCAGGGGCTTCATACGAATGCGGTGCTTGGTTTTTTAAATATCATGTTTAAATTTTTAGAGGAAGAAAATCCAACACACTTAGCGGTTGCATTTGATTTAAAGGCACCGACATTCCGTCACAAAATGTTTGCGGATTATAAAGGAACAAGAAAAGGGATGCCAGATGAATTAAGAGAACAGGTGCCTGTAATCCGTGAAGTACTGCAGGCGATGAACATTCCTTTGATGATGAAAGAGGGTTATGAAGCAGATGACCTTCTTGGAACGATGTCTGTTCTTGGAGAAGAAGCAGGATTTGAGGTGAAGATCGTATCTGGAGACCGAGATCTCTTACAGCTTGCAACGAAGAAAGTGCAGATCCGTATTCCAAAGACAAACAGAGCGGGAACGGTTGTTGAAGATTATTATGAAGATGATGTATTGGAAAAATATCAGGTAACACCGAAAGAATTTATCGATGTGAAAGCTTTGATGGGTGATGCATCCGATAATATTCCAGGAATTCCAGGAATTGGTGAAAAGACGGCAACGAAACTGATCAAAGAGTTTAAAACTCTTGAAAATGCATATGCGCATATCGATGAAGTGAAACCAAATCGTGCAAAGAACAATCTACAAGAATATTATGATCAGGGTGTTATGAGTAAGGAACTTGCAACGATCAAGTTAGACAGTCCGATCGATATTACATTTGAAGAAGCAAAACTGGGCAACTTGTATACAAAAGAAGCCTATCATATGTTAAAAGAACTGGAATTTAAGGCGATTTTAAAGCGTTTTGATGGGGAAGAACAGGAAGATTTTGAAGTCAAGATCAAAGAGATTGTTGATCTTGCAGAGGCGGAAGATATTTTTGCAAAGACAGCGAAGAAAAAAGAAGCTGGGATTTCTATTTATAAAGAGAATGATGCGATGTGGGTTGCATTAAATACAGAAGGAGAAGAAGTATACCTATTTAGCTGTGAGGGATTTGGATTCTTAACAGAAGATTTCTTGTATGAGAAAGTCGATCATTTATATCAGAAGATGGAACATGTAGCGATGATGGAAGTGAAAGAGCATTTGTCTCATTTAACGATCAATGAGATGACAAAGAGCATTTTTGATGTTTCTTTGGCTGCTTATCTGATAAATCCATTAAAAAGTACTTACGAATATGATGATATCGCAAGAGATTACAAATCTATGATGCTTCCATCCAGAAAAGAATTGATCGATAAGAAGCATCCAATGGTATCTGATGGAGTTTTAAGTGATGCTGGAAAGAAGATCATGGGGTATGAAGCTTATGTTGCAAGAGAGGCTATCAAACCATTAAGTAATAAATTAACAGAGCTTGAAATGATGGATCTTTATCGTGAAATTGAGATACCAACGATGTTCGCACTTCATGATATGGAAGTTCGTGGAATTCATGTAGATTCAAAAGCACTGAAAGAGTATGGAGATCAGCTGGTTGGAAGAATTGAAGAATTACAGGATTCTATCTACAAAGAAGCAGGCGAAGAATTCAATATCAATTCTCCAAAACAGCTAGGTGTTGTTTTGTTTGAGCATATGAAATTAGAAGGTGCGAAGAAGACTAAGACTGGATATTCTACGAGTGTGGAAGTGCTAGAGAAGATTGAACATCTCTATCCGATCATTCCAATGATCTTAGAATACAGACAGTTGACCAAATTAAAATCAACGTATGCAGATGGACTGGCAAACTTTATTCAGGATGATCAGAGAATTCATGGGAAGTTTAATCAGACGATCACAGCAACGGGAAGAATCAGCAGTACAGAGCCTAACCTTCAGAATATACCAATCCGTATGGAACTTGGAAGAGCAATCCGAAAAGTATTTTTACCAGAGGACGGTTATGTATTCTTAGATGCCGATTATTCTCAGATTGAACTTCGAGTACTTGCACATTTATCAGAAGATGAAAAACTGATTCATGCATATGAAGAAAATCAGGATATTCATGCAAGAACAGCTTCTGAGGTGTTTGGAATTCCGATGGATGAAGTGACAAGTACACAAAGAAGAGAGGCAAAAGCTGTAAACTTTGGAATTATTTATGGATTAAGTGCGTTTGGATTAAGTCAGGACTTAAAGATTTCAAGAAAACAGGCACAGGAATATATTGATCGTTATTTTGCAATGTATCCACGTGTTAAAGAATTTTTAGACGGGGAAGTGGAAAAAGGAAAGACAGATGGTTATGTAAAGACAATGTTCAACCGAATCCGTCCGATCCCGGAATTAAAATCCAGCAATTTCATGCAGAGAAACTTTGGAGAACGTGTGGCAATGAACTCTCCAATTCAGGGAACAGCTGCAGATATCATCAAGATCGCGATGGTAAGAGTGAATATGAAATTAAAAGAAAAACAGATGAAATCTCGTCTGCTCTTACAGATTCACGATGAACTTTTGATTGAAACACATGTGGATGAATTTGATGAAGTCAAAGAAATTTTAAAGAATGAAATGATGAATGCAGCAAGTCTTCGTGTGCCATTAAGTATTGACATTGAACAGGGAGCAAGCTGGTATGAGGCTAAATAAGAGGTGAAAATAAATGAAGATCATAGGAATTACCGGAGGTGTCGGCTCTGGGAAGAGTGAGATACTAAATATTTTAGAAAATGATTATCATGCAAAGATCATTCAGTCTGATCATGTGGCACATGAATTGATGGCACCAGGAGCAAGAAGTTATGATGCGATCATTCAGTCATTTGGAAATGGGATCTTAAATGAGGACAAAACGATCAACCGTCCAGTGCTTGGAGAGATCGTATTTCATGATGAAGAAAAACTTTCCTTATTAAACAGTATCACTCATAAAAATGTAGATGAAGAAATCTTATCAAGAATCGATCAGTTTGGAAAAGAAGAACCAGAAGGTCTGGTCGTTGTAGAATCAGCTTTGTTAGTTGGGGCAGGTTATGAAAAGAGATTTGACCAGTTATGGTATATTTATACAAGAGAAGAAGTGCGTTATGAGCGCCTTAGAGTATCCAGAGGATATTCTGATGAAAAAATTGCACAGATGATCGCAAAGCAGCAAAGTGAAGAAGAATTTAAATCTATGGCAAGCCATATCATTGATAATTCAGGTGATTTAGAAGACACAAAAGCACAAATTATAAAGATTCTTGGTTGATATTTTGTACATTTAAGAATACAGTGCAATTCTTGAATCTTAAATAACCTTATGATATAATGTTTGCCAATAGGGTCAGCCCAGAAGAGAAGAAAGAGGTATAATCCGTGAAACTATCAAGTTTAGCAAGCAGCAGTGAAGGAAATTGCATATATGTTGGAACACAGAAGACAAATTTATTAGTTGATTGTGGAGTCAGTGCAAAGCGCATTGAGAATTCCCTTTCAGAACTTGATCTTACGGTTCCAGAATTTGATGGAATTTTGATCACACATGAACACACGGATCATATCAAGGGACTTGGAGTTATCGCAAGACGATATGGACTTCCAATTTTTGCGACAGGAAAGACGATCGATGCGATCTTTGATTATAAGAACCTTGGGAAAGTTGATAAAAGCCTTTTTCATTCGATTGAAGCAGACAAACCATTTGAGATCGGAGATATGAAAGTCAATGCATCTCATATATGGCATGATGCTGCAGATCCTGTTTGTTACTCGTTTTACTCAGAAGAAGGGGCCAAGGCAAGCATTGCAACAGATCTTGGAGACTACGATGAATATCTGGTAGAGAAGATATATGATTCGGATATTTTATTTGTAGAAGCTAATCATGATGTGAATATGCTTCAGGTTGGACGTTATCCGTATTATTTGAAGAGACGGATCCTTGGAAGAGAGGGACATTTATCGAATGAAAGATGTGCTGAACTGATTGAGGAAGTTGCAACACAGAAGACAAAGAAAGTTTATCTTGGACATCTGAGTAAAGAGAATAATTACGAAAAACTGGCATACGAGACGGTAAAGATTTCTTTACATAATTTTACATTACCGATCGAAGTAGCCAGAAGAGACACGGTATCTACCGTAACCAGTGTATCATAAACATTTAGGAGGAATAACAAAAATGGAAAAAACAGTAATCACAGTTGTTGGAAAAGACGGTGTAGGAATCATCGCAAAGGTGTGTAACTATTTAGCTAGCAACAATGTTAACATCTTAGACATCTCCCAAACGATCACAGGCGGCTTCTTTAACATGATGATGGTCGTAGATCCAGCTGGTTCATCCAAAGATATCGCATTATTATCCAGTGAGTTAAAACAGATCGGTGAAGAAATCGGTGTTGTAATTCAGGCGCAGAACGAAAGAATCTTTGATATTATGCACAGAATTTAGTGGGGTGGCATCATGATTAATCTGAATGAAGTATTTGAAACGAATAAAATGATCCATGAGATGAATTTAGATGTTCGTACGATCACGATCGGTATCAGTTTATTAGATTGTGTTGGTGCAACACTAGAAGAGGTCAAGGAGAATATTTATAATAAGATCACAACAGTTGCAAAAGATCTTGTGAAGACAGGAAAAGATATCGAGAATGAATTTGGTATTCCAATCGTTAACAAGCGAATTTCTATCACACCAATTTCTTTAGTTGGTGGGAATGTATGTAAAACGCCAGATGATTTTGTAGAACTTGCAAAAGTCTTAGATGCAGCAGCAAAGAAAGTTGGAGTCAATTTCTTAGGTGGATATTCCGCATTAGTAAGCAAAGGAATGACAAAAGCAGATGAACTTCTGATCCGTTCTATTCCAAAAGCATTAGCAGAGACTGATTTTGTATGTTCTTCAGTGAATGTAGGTTCTACAAAGACAGGAATCAATATGGATGCAGTGAAATTAATTGGTGAGATCATCAAAGAAACAGCAGAACTTACAAAAGACAATCAATGTCTTGGATGTGCGAAGTTTGTAGTATTCTGTAACGCACCAGATGATAACCCATTTATGGCAGGAGCTTTCCATGGAGTTACAGAAGCAGATGCGATCATTAACGTAGGTGTCAGCGGACCTGGAGTTGTAAAACGTGCGATTGAAAATGTACGTGGAGAAAACTTTGAAGTTCTTTGCGAGACAATTAAGAAAACAGCATTTAAAGTAACTCGTGTCGGTCAGTTAGTAGCCAAAGAAGCTTCTAAGAGACTTGGAATCCCATTTGGTATCATTGATCTTTCTCTTGCACCAACACCAGCGGCAGGAGATAGTGTTGGAGAAATATTAGAAGAGATTGGATTAGAATATGCAGGAGCACCTGGAACAACAGCAGCTTTAGCAATGTTAAATGATCAGGTGAAAAAAGGTGGAGTTATGGCATCTTCTTATGTAGGTGGATTAAGTGGAGCCTTTATTCCAGTCAGTGAAGATCAGAGAATGATCGACGCAGTCAATGCAGGAGCTTTAACAATTGAAAAATTAGAAGCAATGACATGTGTATGTTCCGTAGGACTTGATATGATCGCAATTCCAGGAAAAACAAAGGCAACAACGATTGCTGGATTGATCGCAGATGAGATGGCACTTGGAATGATCAACCAGAAGACAACTGCAGTTCGTGTCATTCCAGCTATTGGAAAAGATGTTGGAGATCAGGTAGAATTCGGTGGATTACTTGGATATGCACCAATCATGCCAGTAAATGAATTCTCATGCGATGCATTCGTAAATCGTGGTGGAAGAATTCCAGCACCAATCCACAGCTTTAAAAACTAGAGATCAGAAAGTATCGAGGTGACAATTTTGGGGTATTAGATCAGCATGCAGACATTATATTATCAGAATCAGATATGATGGACATGCATACAGTCAAAGAACGAATGTCCGGATCATCTGTTAAGAGAACATGGGAGCAATTACACAAAATAATAGAGGAGTTCCCATAAATTCAAAGGAACGGCATATGCCGTGGACTAAATTATATAGATATAAACACAAATTAAGAAAAGAATTTAAAAGGAGATATATAAAATGAGTCAAAATGTATATGATGTGCTGCAGGAAAGAGGATTTATCGCACAGACAACACACGAAGAATTAAGAGAACTGTTAGGAAAAGAAAAGGTAACATTCTATATTGGATTTGATGCAACAGCAGATAGTTTAACAGCTGGACATTTCTTAACGATCATGGCAATGATGCATATGCAGAAAGCTGGGCATCGTCCAATCGCTTTGTTAGGTGGTGGAACAACAATGATCGGTGATCCATCTGGAAAATCTGACATGAGAAATATGTTAACAAAAGAAACAATCGATCACAATGCAAAACGTTTCAAAGAGCAGTTATCAAGATTTATTACATTTGATGATGACAAAGCAATTTTAGCAAACAACGCAGATTGGTTATTAAATCTAAATTATGTTGATTTCTTACGCGAAGTTGGAGTTCATTTCTCAGTTAATAAGATGTTAACAGCAGAATGTTACAAACAGAGAATGGAACGAGGACTTACATTCTTCGAGTTTAACTATATGTTAATGCAGGGATATGATTTCCTTGAATTAAACAGAAGATATGGCTGTAAATTAGAGATGGGTGGAAATGACCAGTGGTCTAATATTCTTGCAGGAGCTGATCTGATCCGTAGAAAAGAAAAGAAAGATGCTTATGGTTTAACATTAACACTTCTTACAAGAAGCGACGGAGTGAAGATGGGTAAAACAATGGCCGGTGCTGTATGGCTTGATCCAGAAAAGACATCTCCATACGATTTCTATCAGTATTGGAGAAATATTGAAGATGTGAAAGTAGAAGAGTGTTTATCACTTCTTACATTCCTTCCAATGGATGAGGTTCGTAGATTAGGAGCTTTAGAAGGAGCTGAGATCAATAAAGCAAAAGAAGTTCTTGCTTATGAAGTTACAAAGATCGTTCATGGAGAAGAAGAAGCGAAGAAAGCTCAGACAGCTGCAAAAGCAATGTTTGTTAGCGGTGGAGCAAACGAAGATGCCCCTACATTTGAATATGAAGCAGATAAATTAGCAGAAGGAATCGATATTCTTACAATGTTAGTAGATTCTAAACTTTGCACAACTCGTTCAGATGCAAGAAGAATGGTACAGCAGGGTGGAGTTTCTGTAAATGGTAAGAAAGTAGATGCAATTGATGCAACATTTGGTAAGGCGGACTTTGACGATAAAGATCGTATCTTATTAAAGAAAGGTAAGAAGAAATTCTGCCAGATTAAAGAAAAATAATTAAAAAATAAACAAGCAGGAATCCCGGAGAGTTGATACTCCGGGGTTTTTTCGATATTCAAAAGGAAAATAAAAAAAGAAATATTAGAAAGAGAATCAGAAAAAGAAAAGAGGAAGAGAACTTTGAAAACAAAATGCACAAGAGAAATCATATATTTTATCGGTTTGATCGTGCTTGCACTTGGAATTGTATTAAATACAAAGACATTATTAGGAGTATCACCGATTATATCTATTCCATATAATATCTGCCATATCTGGCATTTAAACCTAGGAGCAATAACCTTTGTATTTTACTGCTTTTGTGTGTTGATAGAGGCAATCTTAAAAGGGAAAGAATTTAAATTATATGAATTATTACAGATTCCAATGAGTCTTGTGACAAGTGTATTTATTAATATTTTTGACCGGTATTTAAATATTGTACCAGATACATTGGGACAGAAACTTCTGGTATTATTTTTTGCAATCGTTGTTACGGGAATAGGTGCAGCAACGATGGTTAATATGAAACTTGTACCAAACCCTGCAGATGCACTTGCAGCGACGATAGGAGATAAACTTGGCAAAGGCATGGGGATTGGCAAAAATGTTTTTGATGTTACTTGTTTTTGTACGTCAGGAATCATTGGACTTGTATTTACAAGACATATCATAGGACTTGGAATTGGAACTGTACTGGCAGTTATTTTTACAGGAAGAGTCATTGCAGTTTATAATTATTTCCTAAAACATCCAATGCAGAATCTTGCAGGAATCACTGCAGAATTATAAGCCAGAGATAATGAAAGCCCTTTATGTTACAAAAAATATGTAGAAAATTGTCGAAATTTATGATGTCTGGATTGTTTGGAGCGTGCCTGTTTATGTATGGAATGCCGATCAGACGAAAAGGCTTATATGGTTTTGTAATCTTTCTGATCGTTTGTATGGCAGGTGTTTTTTGGCTTACGGATGGTAAATTAGAAGCTGTAGAGCAGGCAAGAAAGGATATGGTGCATGGCATTCATGAATTAAGATATGGAAAAGATCAGATTCCAGAAGAATTCAGATGAAATGATGCGTGTAATATCAGAACAGAAAAAATCATTATATTTAAAAGCATACGTAGGTTCCGTATATAAAGATGGAGTCTGGAGGAAAATGCCGGATTACTTCGATGGCTAAAAGAAAAACAATTTGATCCACTGACACAGTCGGCGAGGTATCTAAGTCTGAGTGATAAAAAACAAAGAAAAAATTATGTTCGTATAAAAATAAAGAAAGCCTCCAGATATTATTTTTATACACCAGATTCATTGGCAAAGGTGATTGACGGAAAAGCAAAAAATAAGATGGATGTAGATGTGATATCCAAAGGTGTTTTGGGGGCAGAGAAAGTATGAATGGACAGAAGTTTCAAGCAGCTGTCCAGCGAAGCAGAGGCAGTGTACCGCAAATTTGTATATGATAATTATACGAAAGCAGATGTTATATGCATCAGCAGCAGTGGAAGCTTTCTGTGCACATGGAATTCCAGCAAGATACGTGGAAGGATACTATCTTGGAGCATCCAAAATCCAAGACAGCAAAAATGGAGAGGTATCTATTACAGGGGAGAATGCTCATGCATGGGTACAAAGGAAAGCAGACTGCAGGTTCTGGAAAAAGTGATAGGGATCTTACAGATAAAATGAAAGATGCAGCAAAAAATACAGCAATGATTTTGTTAGGTGCGGTAACAGTGCTCGTAATTGCAGGCTTTATTTTGTTCGTGATCTTAGAAATCCGTTTATGGCTCTTAGAACAGACTCTTAAGAAACAATATGAACAGGCAGATATGGATTAGAAGATCAGAATCTTACAGATGCAGATTTTTGGATTGTTAGGAATCTTTGGAATTGAAACAAAATTTGGATGGAAAACAAAAGAAAAGTTAAAACTGAGGTATCAATTTCAAAAATATTGTATGTAATCTAAGCTAAATTTTGGAATAGTCCAATGCCAAACAAAAAGAACGACGAACTCGTGCAGCCAGTTCATTTTGCTCTAAAATATCTTCAATCAAGAATGCAACGCCATCCTGATCATTAGAAGGAGCAATGACAGAACATACATCTTTCACAGTAGCAGAAGCATTTGCCATAGCAGCAGTGACTCCAAGATCAAGAGATAACATAGAAAGATCATTCCCACTATCACCAACCGCAAGGATTTGTGAAGGAGTGATCTTTTTTGTTTGGGCATAACGAAGTAGAGCTGTTCCTTTCTGTGCATTTACATGCGTGATCTCCAGATCATTTTTGGAAGTTGATACCGCATGTAACTGATCAATCCCATGAATATCATCTTTTAAAGCATTGATCTTATCTTGATCAAAAAATGTAGTAGAGATTTTATAAATTGGTGTTTCACAGCCAAGCAGACTTTCTTTTCCTTCAAAAAAGCGAACTTTAGAAACCATCATTGCAAAGTCGTGCCAAGTACGGAAATATACTTTACCTTCTTGTTCAACGGCAGGAAACACTTCATTTTTATAATAAGATAATAACGTATTTTTATCAGTGATCGAGGTTTTTCCATATTCCGTTGCAATGTCAGCAAAAGCACCATGCCGTTCAAAAACAGTTAAGATCTGTTTTACAATACTTTTTGGAAGCGAAGCGATATGAAATCCATTGCCGTGCACATCATAAGTGCAAGCCCCACTGTGGCAGATCATATCACAGGAAAGAGATGCCGCATCAAGTTCTCTTTTTGCAGCGCGATAATCTCTTCCAGTATTTACAATAAAATGAATTCCATGTTTCTGCAATTTTTTCACCGCATTGATCGTTCGGTCAGATATATATCCTTTTTCATTTAATAAAGTTCCATCCATATCGGATGCAAATAATCGTATCATGTTAAGTACTCCTTTCGTGTGTATAAGATGATAGTAACAGGGAAATACAAAATTTGAATGATATCTATGTTAAATTTCTGCAATGAAAACTATTTAGAAAAAAATCTAAATACTAATTGACTTTCAAGATACATCATGCTATAAAGTAATTAGAAATATTTCTAAATAGCTACAGAAAGGATGAGAGTTATGGGATTTGCAGAGACATTTAAAGCTTTATCAGATCCAATACGAAGAGAGATTCTTATGATGCTGCGGGATGGAAGCATGTCGGCTGGAGAGATTGGATCTCATTTTGATATGACAGGTGCAACCATTTCTTATCATTTGAAGATTCTTAAAAAAGCAGAGCTGATCTTCGAGAAGAAAGAGAAAAATTATATTTACTACACGTTAAATACATCAGTTGTTGAGGAAGTTATGTTATGGTTGTCAGAATTGAAGGGAGGAAATCATGATGTTAAAGAAGAATAAGAAGTTTTTTATTGCAAGTTGTATTGTAATTTTATTACCAATGTTTGCTGGATTCTTATTATGGGATCAGTTGCCAGCACAGGTGGCAACACATTTTGGAAGAAACGGCGAGGCCGATCGATACAGCAGTAAATTATTTGCAGTAGCAGGAATTTATCTGTTTTTGCTGGCAGTGCATATTTTATGTAGTGTTATCACAGAATTTGATCCTAAGAAAAGGAATGTTGGGTCTAAGATTTATCATCTGATCCTATGTATCTGTCCGGTTGTATCACTTTGGTGTGGGGTAATGATCTATGGAAATGCATTAGGATATAAAGACGTGATCAATTTAAATCTGTGGACGAATGTTTTACTAGGAATAGTTCTGATCGTTGTTGGAAACTATCTTCCAAAGTGCAGACAGAACTATATGATCGGAATCAAACTTCCATGGACATTGGATAATGAAGAAAACTGGGATTACACACATCGAATGGCGGGAAAATGGTGGATCATCGGTGGAGTTTTGACGATTCTGCTTGGATTTCAGAAGTTTGTTGATCCAATTGGAGCAGCAGTAGGGATTATTTTGATCGTTACATTGATTCCTGCGATTGCTTCTTATATTTATTATAAGAGGCATAGAGTTATGTAAAAAAGCATTGTGGTAGATAAAAAAGAAATCACATGCAACAAGTAATATCTGTAGGGAATCAGGATTTTAAATCAATCAGAGAAAGAGCGGGCAAAGTAATTCGGATATTAAAGTTATCATGGAAAATTTGCTTTATGGAAAGCAGATAGAAGAAAAACATTATGATGCACAATTGCTTGCAAAAGGAATGAAAAAAGAAAAGATCAGACATTATGGTTTTGCCTTTTATGGAAAGAAAGTACTGATCGGAAAATAAGAAAAGATGTCATAATAGAATATGGCATCTTTTTATTTTACACAAAAAGAAGTTTCAAATGAAAATAAATATAATTATGAACCAAAAACTATTGACATATAATCAAAAAACTGTTACCTTATAACTACAAACAAAACAATAATTAGTTACGAACGAAACATTCTGAAAGGAGATACCATGAACAATACAGAACATTTCGGTAAATTAACAGAACGTATGCAGGCATTTCGTGAGGAAGTGCTCGATGCAAAACCATATATTGATGCCCAGAGAGCAGTATTAGCAACAGAAGCTTACAAAGAAAATCAGAACCAGCCAAGAGTGATGGTAAGAGCTCTAATGCTTCAGAAGATCTTAGAAGGAATGAGCATTTACATTGATGATAAATCCCTGATCGCAGGAAACCAGGCAACAAAGAATAAGAATGCGCCAATTTTCCCAGAATATACAATGGAATTTGTTATGAATGAATTAGATCTCTTTGAGAAACGTGACGGAGATGTCTTCTATATTACAGAAGAGACAAAAGACCAATTAAGAGAGATTGCGCCATTTTGGGAGAATAATAACCTTCGTGCCAGAGGTGAAGCTCTACTTCCAGAAGAGGTAGATGTATTCATGGAGACCGGTGTCTTTGGAATGGAAGGAAAATTAAATGCCGGAGATGCTCATCTGGCAGTAAATTATCAGAGAATCTTATCCGACGGATTAAAGGGATATGAAAAAAGAGTAAAAGAATTAAGAGCAGCATTAGATTTCACAGATCCAGAAAGCATTGATAAGAACGTATTTTATAAAGCAGTTTTAGTAGTGATCGATGCTGTACGCAATTTTACACAACGTTACAGCAAACTTGCTAAAGAATTAGCAGATAAAGAAACAGATGCAAAACGTAAAGAAGAACTGTTACAGATGAGCGAGATCTGTGCGAAAGTTCCATATGAACCAGCAACATCTTTTAGGGAAGCCGTTCAGTCTGTTTGGTTTATCCAGCTGATCCTTCAGATTGAATCTAATGGACATTCTTTAAGTTATGGACGTTTTGACCAGTATATGTATCCATATTATATCAAAGATATCAACGAAGGAAAGATCACAAAAGACGAAGCGTTAGAATTATTAACATGCTTATGGATCAAAACATTAACAATTAATAAAGTTCGTTCACAGTCTCATACATTAAGTTCTGCCGGATCACCAATGTACCAGAATGTAACGATCGGTGGACAGACAACTGATAAGAAAGACGCAGTCAACGAATTAAGCTTTGTTGTATTACAGTCCGTTGCACAGACAAGACTGACACAACCAAACTTAACAGTTCGTTACCATGCTAATATCGACAAACATTTCTTTGATGAATGCATCGAAGTTATGAAGCTCGGATTTGGTATGCCAGCATTAAATAACGATGAGATCATTATTCCATCTTTTATCAACTGGGGTGTCAAAGAAGAAGATGCATATAACTATAGTGCCATCGGATGTGTAGAGACAGCAGTTCCAGGTAAATGGGGATATCGTTGTACAGGTATGTCATACATTAACTTCCCAAGAGTTCTGCTTTGTGCAATGAATGACGGAGTTGATTTAACAAGCGGTAAGAGATTTACAAAGGGATATGGTAAATTTACAGAGATGGAAACATATGAAGATCTCTTAGCAGCATGGGATAAGACAGTTAGAGAAATGACACGTTACAGTGTGATCGTGGAAAATGCAATTGATAAAGCATCAGAGAGAGATGTACCAGATATTTTATGTTCCGCATTAACAGATGACTGTATCGGAAGAGGAAAAACGATCAAAGAAGGTGGGGCAGTCTATGACTTTATCTCCGGACTTCAGGTGGGTATTGCGAATATGGCAGACTCTCTTGCAGCGATCAAGAAACTTGTATACGAAGAGAAGAAGATTACAAAAGAACAGCTTTGGAATGCAATTTTAGATGATTTCCAGTCTCCTGAAAACAAGAAGATTCAGGAAATGCTCATTAATGAAGCACCAAAATACGGAAATGATGATGACTATGTCGATCAGTTAGTCGTAGAAGCATACGATTCTTACTTAGATGAGATCAAGAAATATCCAAACACACGTTACCACAGAGGACCAATCGGAGGTATTCGTTATGGTGGAACATCTTCTATCAGTGCGAATGTTGGACAGGGAATGGGAACCGTTGCAACTCCTGATGGAAGAAATGCATTTGAACCATTAGCCGAAGGAAGCAGTCCGGCACATAATGCTGATAAGAATGGTCCAACAGCAGTATTTAAGACAGTTGCGAAACTTCCAACAGAGAAGATCACAGGTGGAGTTTTATTAAACCAGAAGATGACACCACAGATGTTATCAACAGAAGAAAACAAACAGAAATTAGAGATGCTGATCCGTACATTCTTCAACCGTTTACATGGATATCATGTACAGTATAATATTGTATCCAGAGAAACTCTGATCGATGCCCAGAAACATCCAGAGAAACATAAAGACCTGATCGTTCGTGTGGCAGGATACAGTGCATTCTTTAATGTATTATCTAAGAAGACACAGGATGATATCATCGGAAGAACAGAGCAGACATTATAATTTATAAAAATAGAGGAATGGCAGTTGGCTTGAGTAGGGTTAACTGCTGTTTTTCGTGATAGACTAGAAGAAATAATATTCATGAAAGAAACAATTAAAAAAGCCTTGGCAAGAAGCTGTTCTGCCAAGGCCTTTTTGTGTATACAGGATTTTTAAAAGATTAAAAGAAGCAGTCTACGCCAGCATCTAAAAATATCTGCTGATAATCGGTAAGATCCTCAGGATGCAATGCTTTCACATTCTCATAAGCATAAGTCTTACCGAGTAAATGATACTTGTTTTCACCGAACTGATGAAATGGAAGTAGCTGAACTTTCTTTGCACTCACTTTATTTAGTAAAGCAGCGATCCCTTTTGCGTCATCCAAAGAATCATTGAAATCAGGAATCACAGGGATTCGAGGAAGAACTTCAATTCCTTGAGAGATCGCCCATGCTAAATTTTCAATGATCTGTTCGTTATGGACATGGGTTCCTTCATAATGTTTATTACTGTCATAGTGTTTCACGTCAAATAAAAGCAAGTCAAACATCGGAGATAATTCTCTAAAAATCTCTTCCTTGATATATCCAGTCGTCTCAATCGCAGTATGAATCTTATGTTCTTTTAATTTTGCAAGCAATGCTTTTACAAAATCTGGCTGAACCATTCCTTCGCCACCAGAGATTGTCACACCACCGCCAGATTCTTCATAGAAATCAATATCTTGAAGACAGACTTTGATAACTTCCTCTACATCTTTTGTTTCTCCTTCATAACTTAAGGCCTTTGCAGGACAGTTTTTTACACATTGAAGGCATCCAATGCATTTTGATGGGTCAACGTTTACATAGCCGTCATCTCCCATAGAAATTGCATGATTTGGACAGACATGAGTGCAAGTACCACAATGAGCACATTTTTCTCTGTCATATAAAATCTGAACTTGACTTAACTGTGATTCTGGATTTGCACACCATTTACAACGCAGTGGACAGCCTTTCAGGAAAACAGTTGTACGGATTCCTGGACCATCGTGAATGCTGAATTTTTGTATATTAAAAACAATACCATTTGTTTGCATGATAATTAAATTTCTCCTTTCATTTTCTATGATATATTCTAGCATAGAAGTTGCGAACTGTAAATATAATGCTTACAAATGAAAGGAATATAATGAATAAATGAAAATAAATATTGACATATTCGAAAAATATGGTAAGATAGAAGTATCAAAAAACGAAATATATAATAAGACTTAGGAGGAGTTTTTATCATGGAATTTATTTTAGATACAGTGAATCTTGAAGAAATCAAAGATGGTGTAGACCATATGCCAATTGCTGGAGTAACAAGCAATCCATCAATCGTTAAAAAGACATCACCAGAAGATTTCTTTGGACATATGAGAAAAGTTCGTGAGATCATTGGAAAAGAAAGAAGCCTTCATGTACAGGTTATTTCATTAGATGCTGAGACGATCGTTAAGGAAGCTCATAGAATCTTAGAAGAGATCGATGATCAGGTATATATCAAAGTTCCTGTTTCATATGAAGGATTAAAAGCAATCAAGATCTTAAAATCAGAAAGAGTTAATGTAACAGCAACAGCAGTTTATGATCTGATGCAGGCATACTTTGCCTTAGCAGCAGGAGCTGATTATATTGCACCATATGTAAATCGTATCGGAAATCTTGGAGCAGATCCTATGGAATTGATCAGCAACCTGCAGGACCGCATTGAAGATGATGGATATGACTGCAAGATCGTAGCAGCATCATTCAAAGGCGTTGAACAAGTGAAGAATGCATTTAACTATGGAGCAGAAGCAATCACAGCACCATATGCAGTATTAAAACAGGTATTTGCAAATCCTAATATTGACAAAGCAGTTACAGACTTCAACAATGACTGGTACGCAGTTTATGGAGAAGGAAAAGGAATCTGCGACCTATAATATAAATAAAGAAGATTTTATGATATACTGATTAGGAAAGAGCCGCAAGACGGCTCTTTCCTAATATATAGGGCAAGAAAGGAAAAAGTTTTATGACAGATAGACAGACGAAAATTCTTGAAATTGTAAATCAAAAAAAGAAAGTAGAAGTTGCAACATTATCAAAGATGCTTGAAGTATCTCAGGTAACGATTCGAAAAGATTTAGATGCATTGGAAGAGCTTAATTTTTTAACAAGAGAACATGGTTATGCAACAATGAAGAATATGTCAGATATTAGTAATCGTATGGCTTTTTGTTATGAAACAAAGCAGCGGATCGCAGCCAAAGCAAGCGAGATCGTATCAGATGGAGAAACGATCATGGTAGAATCAGGTTCAAGCTGTGCACTGCTTGTAAAACAACTTTCTGAAACGAAAAAAGATATTACGGTGATCACAAATTCATCATACATCGCACGATTTATCAGAGAATCTGAGGGTGGAGTTACAAAGGTTATTGTTCTTGGAGGAGAATACCAGAAAGAAGCAGAAGTTATGGTTGGACCATTAGTAAAAACCTGTGCAGAAGCTTTTTATGTAGATAAACTGTTTATGGGAACAGATGGATATATTCCTGGAATAGGATTTACTAGTGGGGATATGTTAAGAGTAGAAGCTGCCAAGAGTATGATGGGCTCTGCAAGGAATTCGATTATTCTGACAGATTCTAGTAAGTTTTCAGAACATGGAGTTGTCATGCAGTCAAGATTTAAGGATATTGATATGGTATTTACCGATGACCAGATTCCATCAGAAGCAAAAGAAGTGTTGGAGCAAAATGGTATTACGGTAGAGATTGTACCAAGATAGATATATTAATAAGAAAAAAGAGATAAAATCATACAAAAACCCGGAACATAGATTAAGGATCAGATGTTTCGGGTTTTCTTTTATAATTAAAGAATATCAGGGTATATGTAAATCCAATTTTTCTAAAATATAAGAGGTATAAGGATCAACTTCATTTATCTGAGAAAAAACAGATTGTATTTGTTTGGTTTCTTTGGTATGCAGTGATTTTGAACAAGCAACGATAAAAAATAAGAATAAAATAGAAAATCCAATTCTTAATTTTAAAAAGGACCAGTAAGTAGGAGTTTGATCTTTCTGATTATTTAAATATCTGTGAAAATCATGGTTAGAATTTAATCTTTGGTAAGTATTATTAAGCCGTGTTTGTTCTATATTAAAGTTCATATTTTTATGCATGAAAAGTACCTCCTTTTGTACATTCTATTCAAAGAAGAAAAAAATTGAACAAATTTTCAAAAAAAGTAAAAGAAAAGGTTGACATTAAAATGCGAAAGTGCTACTTTAAATATAGATGTTAGCACTCGACATAAATGAGTGCTAATAACAGGAGGCGAAGATATGGAGTTAAATGATCGTAAGAAGTTAATATTGAAAGCGATTATCGCCAATTACCTTGAAACCGGTGAGCCGGTAGGATCAAGAACCATTGCAAAACATCCGGATTTAAATCTAAGCTCTGCGACGATTCGTAATGAGATGGCAGATCTGGAAGATATGGGATTTATCTTACAGCCTCACACATCCGCAGGAAGAATTCCTTCCGATGCAGGATATCGTTTTTATGTAGACCAGCTGATGAGTGAGCGTGACAATGAGCACGAAGAGAAACAGGCATTGATTCAGAGAGTTGATAAGATGGAAGTCTTATTAAAGCAGGTTGCCAATGTATTAGCAAGTAGCACGAATTATGCAACGATGGTTTCTTCTCCACATTATCAGAATGTGACATTAAAGTTTGTACAGCTGTCTCAGGTAGACCATGAACATCTGCTTGCAGTAATCGTCACACAAGGCAATATCGTAAAGAACAAGATGGTCCAAGTCGAAGAACCGCTTTCTAATGAAGATGTTCTGAAGTTGAATGTGTTACTTAATACATTTTTACAAGGACTATCCTTACAAGATATCAATCTCGCACTGATTCAGACGATGAGAGATCAGGCAGGAATTAGACAGGATGTGTTAGAACGGATTCTTGAAGAGATCGCCAAAGCGATCCATGATGCAGATCATATGGAAATCTACACAGGAGGAGCAACCAATATCTTAAAATATCCGGAACTTGGAAATCCGGATACAGCAACAGAGCTTCTTGATACGTTAGTAGAGAAGAAAGCCTTGACACAGTTGGTTGATTCAACACTGGAATCAGATTCCGATAATCACACAGGAATTCAGGTTTATATTGGAGAAGAATCTCCAGTTAAGAATATGAAGGATTGCAGTATCGTAACTGCAACCTATGAACTTGCAGAAGGTGGTACAGGTACTGTTGGTATCATCGGACCAAAGAGAATGGATTACAAAAAAGTCGTTAAGACTTTAAAGAACCTCACTGAGGAATTAGATGATATTTTTAAAGACAAATCTTAAGAAAGGAAGTGATGTGATGAGTAAGAAAAACGAAAACATCAACGAAGAAGTAAAGAATGCAGAAGAGACTGCTGAAGATATAAAAGATACAGAGACAAAGGAGGAAACTTCCAAAGAAACAAAGGAAGCAACCGCTGATGACAAGATCGCAGAATTAGAAGCGTCCGTAGCAGACTGGAAAGACAAATACCAGAGACTGATGGCAGAATTTGAGAACGCAAGAAAGCGTACAGCGAAAGAAGCCACACAGCGTTATGATATGGGAGCGATGGGAGTTTTAGAAAAACTTCTGCCAGTCATTGATAACTTCGAGAGAGGCTTAGAAGCCGTATCTGAAGATGAGAAAGATTCCGCATTCGTTAAAGGAATCGAACAGATCTACAAACAGTTTACAGCTGTGATGGAGGATCTGGGAGTAACACCAATGGATGCACAAGGAAAAGAATTTGATGCAAATCTTCACAATGCAGTGATGCATGTCGAAGATGATGATCTCGGTGAGAACATTGTTGCAGAAGAATTACAGAAAGGTTACATGTACAAAGAAAATGTATTACGCCACAGTATGGTAAAAGTAGCTAACTAATATTTATATTATATATAGAAATAAGAAGAAATCTTAGGAGGACATAGATCATGGGTAAAATTATTGGTATTGACTTAGGAACAACAAACAGTTGTGTAGCAGTTATGGAAGGTGGAAAACCAACCGTTATTACAAATGCAGAAGGTATGAGAACAACACCATCTGTAGTAGCATTTACAAAAACAGGAGAACGTGTGATCGGTGAACCTGCAAAACGTCAGGCAGTTACAAATGCCGAAAAAACAATCGCTTCTATCAAACGTCATATGGGAACAGATTACAAAGTTCAGATCGATGATAAAGCATATTCTCCACAGGAAATTTCAGCAATGATCTTACAGAAATTAAAATCAGATGCTGAAAACTACTTAGGAGAGAAAGTAACAGAAGCAGTTATCACTGTTCCAGCTTATTTCAACGATGCTCAGCGTCAGGCAACAAAAGATGCTGGTAAGATCGCAGGACTTGAAGTAAAACGTATCATCAACGAACCAACAGCAGCAGCATTGTCTTATGGACTTGATAACGAAGAAGAACAGAAAATCATGGTATACGACTTAGGTGGTGGTACATTTGATGTATCTATCATCGAGATCGGTGATGGTGTCATCGAAGTATTATCAACAGCTGGAGATAACAAATTAGGTGGAGATGACTTTGATAATGTTATCACACAGTATATGTTAGATGAATTCAAGAAACAGGAAGGTGTTGACTTATCAACAGATAAGATGGCAATGCAAAGATTAAAAGAAGCAGCAGAGAAAGCTAAGAAAGAATTATCTTCTGCAACAACAACAAATATCAACCTGCCATTCATCACAGCAACAGCTGAAGGACCAAAACATTTTGATATGAATCTTACAAGAGCAAAATTCGATGAATTAACAGCTCATTTAGTAGAAAGAACAGCAGGACCTGTAAATTCTGCATTAAATGATGCTGGAATGACAGCTTCTGAATTAAGCAAAGTATTATTAGTTGGTGGTTCTACACGTATCCCAGCCGTACAGAGTAAAGTACAGCAGTTAACAGGAAAAGAACCATTTAAGGGAATCAACCCAGACGAATGTGTAGCAATCGGTGCATCTATCCAGGGTGGTAAATTAGCTGGAGATGCTGGTGCCGGTGATGTACTTCTTCTTGATGTTACACCATTATCACTGTCTATCGAGACAATGGGTGGAGTTGCAACACGTCTGATCGAAAGAAATACAACAATCCCTACAAAGAAGAGCCAGATCTTCTCAACAGCAGAAGATAACCAGAGTGCTGTAGATATCAACGTTGTACAGGGTGAAAGACAGTTCGCTAGAGATAACAAGTCTTTAGGAAGATTCAGATTAGATGGTATCGCACCTGCAAGACGTGGAGTGCCTCAGATCGAAGTAACATTCGACATCGATGCAAACGGTATTGTAAATGTATCTGCAAAAGACTTAGGAACAGGAAAAGAACAGCATATCACGATTACAGCTGGATCTAACATGTCTGACGAAGATATCGATAAAGCTGTAAAAGAAGCTGCTGAATTCGAAGCTGCAGATAAGAAACGTAAAGAAGCAATTGATGCAAGAAACGAAGCTGATTCTATCGTATTCCAGACAGAGAAAGCATTAGAAGAAGCGGGAGACAAAGTAGATGCTACAGAAAAAGCAGCAGTAGAAGCTGACTTAAAAGAATTAAAAGATCTTGTAGAATCTACAAAAGATCAGGAAATGACAGATGCTCAGGTTGAAGATCTGAAAGCTAAGAAAGACAAACTGATGACAAGTGCTCAGAATTTATTTACTAAGATGTATGAAGCAGCAGCACAGGCTCAGCAGGGAGCTCAGGGAGCAGCAGATGCTGGAGCTAATCAGGGAGCAGCAAATGATGATGTTGTAGATGGTGACTACAAAGAAGTATAATTTTAAAGAGAAGGTAGACTAAAAATGGCGGAAAAAAGAGATTACTATGAGGTGTTGGGAATTGACCGCAATGCCTCAGCATCAGAAATAAAAAAAGCCTACCGAAAACTCGCCAAGAAATATCATCCAGATACGAATCCTGGAGATAAAGAAGCAGAAGCCAAATTTAAAGAAGTAACAGAAGCTTATGAAATATTAAGCGACTCTGAAAAGAAAGCGCAGTATGACCAATATGGTCATGCTGCCTTTGAGCAGGGTGCTGGTGGATTTAATGGCGGCGGATTTGGCGGTTTTGACTTCGGTGGTGATATGGGAGATATCTTTGGAGATATTTTCGGCGGTATGTTCGGTGGAGGAAGCCGTGGCGGGGCCAGACAGGCAAACCGTCCAACACAGGGAGCACATGTTCGCGCAAGAATCCATGTAACATTTGAAGAAGCAGTATTTGGTACATCAAAGAAGATAGAAATTACATTAAAAGATGAATGTACTACATGTCATGGAACCGGTGCAAAACCAGGAACCAATCCAGAGACATGTCCAAAATGTCAGGGACGTGGTCAGGTCGTATTTACACAGCAGTCCATGTTCGGAACTGTTCAGAATGTTCAGACATGCCCAGATTGTCATGGATCAGGTAAGATCATTCGAGATAAGTGTCCAGATTGCCATGGAACAGGTTATATAAGCAACCGTAAGACAATTGAAGTCACAGTACCAGCAGGTATTGACAATGGACAGAGTATCCGTATCCGTGGAAAAGGAGAACCAGGTACAAATGGGGGACCAAGAGGAGATCTGTTAGTAGAAGTAATCGTAGAACGTCATCCAAAATTCCAACGCCAGGATACAACCATCTACTCTACAGAACCAATTTCCTTTACACAGGCAGCTCTTGGTGGTAAGATTCAGATTCCAACTGTGGATGGACCATATGAATATACCATCAAACCAGGAACTCAGACAGACACCAGAATCCGCTTAAAAGGAAAAGGTGTGCCAATGGTACGTAACAAGAATGTACGAGGAGATCACTATGTAACACTCGTAGTTCAGGTACCAGAACATTTGAATGGAGAGCAGAGAGCAGCTCTTCAGAAATTCCAGGAAGCAATGGGTGAAGTTCCTAAGAAGGAAGAAACTCATAAAGAACATAAAGGATTCTTTGGAAAACATAAAAAATAATCAAAATTAATGAATTGAAAAGTTCTATAAAAAAGCGATGAGAGAATTAATCTTTCATCGCTTTTTGTCATAATATATTTTATAAAATTTAAGAGATCAGGTCTTTTATGACTTTTATGAAAAGATCAGATGATTTAGAGTGTGAACGATTCCATTTTCGTTATTAGTAAGTGTAACTTCATCGGCACATTCTTTTAATTCATCACAGGCATTACCCATTGCAACACCATGACCGGCCAGCTTGATCATTTCAAGGTCATTTTTTGCATCACCAAAAGCAATGATCTGATCAGAATGGATTCCAAGTTTTTCACAAACCTTTAAAAGCCCGGTTGCCTTACTTGTACCATGAGGGACTGCTTCAATATAAAAGTCAGCACTCTGTACAAAATCAAGAATTCCTTCATAAGGTTTCCCAATCACTTTAAAGACATCTGGAAGTTTCTCAGGTTCAATCGCAGTAAGAATCTTAATTAATGGGAAATCCAGACAATCGATCAAAGAAGGAACCTCTACACAGTTCATAGAGTCATTTAAAGCTTCTTCACGGACACGGTAAGCATTTTTATCTGTTACATATAAAACATTTCCATCATCGATCATTGGAATAACTGGAAAATTTCCAAGATATTTTAAAACTTCAACAGCAAGCTCATGAGGAATTGCATTTTCATATAGAGTCTCGTGATTTGTAGTATCAACAACTTTTCCGCCATTGTAGGAAACAAGCATACCATGATATTTTTGGAGATTAAGAGCATCTCTGGCATGAAAAAGACCGGGAAGAGGACGGCCGGAAGAAATTGCAACTCGAATTCCCATTTCTTGAGCTTTGATCAGTGCCTGGATCGTTGCTGGGGAAATTGCAGGTTCATCATTGTAAAGAGTTCCATCAAGATCTACAGCGATTAATTTATAATTCATAACATAATCCTTTCTTTAGTTAACACCATGACAATATTGATGCATGATATCATAAAACAACTTTAAATATTATAACTGGAATTAACGAGTGTTGTAAAGTGGTAAAATATATCATTATATGTATACAACATACAGTATAAAAATACTAATAGAAATTAAAAATAAATTTATAAATAATAAATTAAGAGAAAATTTATAAAAATGTAATGATTTTGCAACAAAATATGTATACAAAAGGCATATAATGTCCATGATCCATTCAAGAAGATCTTTGTGATCAGACAAAGATCTTAGGCACGGTATGTGGAAAGGAGAACATTATGTTAATGAGAATGAAAGAAAATTATTATATAAAAAAATGTTGTGGAGATTTTGTGTTATTAAAAAGAAGAAAGAATCAAGAAAAATGTAAAAAAGTATTGGAAAGAGTCGGTGTATATGGTACTCTTAAAGAGACGAAAGAAGCAATCATCAAAGAGATGATCAAAGACGAAGTCAATCATCGTAAGACGGAACCACTTTATAAATTGATTCCCTTAATGCGACAGATGTATGACAGATTTTATGAAGAGAATATGGAGTGTTGTTTCGTTGGATAGTCAGGAAGAACATGTCTTTGTTGGCATTTTCGAATAATAAACAACAGAGAAAGCAGAAGGTTTATGGAGTGCCTTCTGCTTTTTCGTGTTTTTCCAGCAAGAAGATTTTGTCCTCTATAGGTAAAAAGGATGCCATAAAGAAAAATGATAAATATTTTGAAAAAATAAAAAACGTTGTAAAAACAACAGACTTTCTTCGAAGCATCGATTATACTGACGATACAGTAAAGGATAAAAAGTCAAGAAAAGGAGAATAGAAATGATTCGTAGAATTATTGAAATTGATGAAGATAAATGCAATGGATGTGGGCTTTGTGCTGATGCATGCCACGAAGATGCAATCGGAATGGTTGATGGAAAAGCGAAGTTATTAAGAGATGATTATTGTGATGGCTTAGGAGATTGTCTGCCAAATTGTCCAACCGGAGCGATCAGTTTTGTAGAGCGTGAGGCAGCTGCATATGACAGAGAAGCAGTCGAAGCCAATATGAAGAAAAAAGCCCAAATGGCAGCAAAAGATAAAGAAGAAAAGCCAGTATTCCATGGATGTCCAGGAACAAGGATGAAGATGATAAATCATAAGGAAGAAGTACAGACAGAGCAGTCAGTACATGCATCTTCCCAGTTATCCCAATGGCCAGTTCAGATTAAATTAGTACCAGTCAATGCACCATATTTTAAAGATGCCAATCTTTTGATTGCAGCAGACTGTACAGCTTATGCTTATGGAAATTTCCATCAGGAATTTATCAAAAACAGAGTGACACTAATTGGATGTCCAAAACTTGACGAAGGAGATTACAGTGAGAAATTGACACAGATCATTGCTAATAATGATATTAAGAGTGTAACGATCGTAAGAATGGAAGTTCCTTGCTGTGGAGGACTTGAAAATGCAGCTAAGAAGGCAATTCAGGATTCTGGGAAATTCCTTCCATGGCAGGTGCATACAATTTCCATTGATGGACAGATTTTATAGTCATAGAATTATCAAAGAAATTAATAAAAACAATAGGAAAAAGAGAATTCTAATAAAGAGGGGATTCTCTTTTTCTTGTATTCCATGCTTTTCTATGATACACTAATTAATTGATATGTTATGAATACGAAATAGAAAAATAAGATAGAAAAAGAAAGGAAACACAGTGTCATGGGATGGAATAAAATTACAATTGATACATTGACATCAGCGGAAGACATGATTAGTTATGAACTTACAGAACTTGGTGCAACAGGTGTGGAAGTTGAAGATCATGTGTCATTGACAGAAGAAGAGATGAAAGTTATGTATGTGGATCTTCTGCCAGACGATATTGCACCAGATGATGGGAAAGCAAAGATCAGTTGCTATTTTGATGAGAATGAGAACTTAGAACACATCACAATGCAGATTCAGGCAATGCTTGAAAGACTTCGTGGATTTATGGACATCGGAGCTGGAACAATTTCATTTGATAAGACAAAAGAAGAAGACTGGGTAAATAACTGGAAGAAATTTTTCAAACCAATCCGCTTAGATGAACAGATCGTGATCAAACCAACATGGGAGACATTAGAAGATCAGACAGAAGATACGATCGTAGTTGAGATCGATCCAGGAACAGCATTTGGAACTGGGTCTCATGAAACAACAAAGCTTTGTATTGAAGGAATGAAACCATACATTAAAGAAGATACAAAGATTTTAGACGTTGGATGCGGAAGCGGAATTTTATCAATTATCGGATTAAAACTTGGAGCCGGACATGCGGTTCTTACAGATATCGATCCACATGCGATTTCAGCTTCAGAAGAAAACTTTGAAGTAAACCATATCAGTAAAGATCAGTTTGAAGTTTATCAGGGAAATGTATTAGATGATAAAGAATTTGCAGAATCCTTGGGATCAAAATGTTATCCAGTTGTTGTAGCAAATATTTTAGCAGACGTTATCTCTCCGCTGATTGAGATCGTAGATCAGTTTCTGGCAGAAGACGGAGTATTTGTTATTTCTGGTATCATTGATACAAAAGAAAAAGAAATTGCTGACAAATTAAATGCATATGGTTTTGATGTCATTGAAACAAGAAGAATGAAAGACTGGGTTTCTATGACAGCGAAGATGAGGTAAGAGATGTACCGATTTTTTATAAAAGAAGAACAGATTCATGATGGAATGATTGAGATCATGGGAAGTGATGTAAATCATATTAAGAACGTTCTCCGTATGAAAACAGGAGATAAGGTTTATTTAAGCAATGGATCCGATTTGGAATATGAATGCAGCCTTAGTGAATGGACACAAGATTCGATTCTTGCAAAGATTGAAGATGTCCATGGAATGGAAACAGAACTTCCAGCAAAGATTACGCTGTATCAGGGACTTCCAAAAGGTGATAAGATGGAGATGATCATCCAGAAAGCCATAGAATTGGGCGTGACAGAGATTGTTCCAACTGCTATGAAACGCTGTGTTGTAAAACTTGATGCCAAGAAAGCGGCAAAGAAAGTAAGCAGGTGGAATACGATTGCACTAAGTGCGGCCAAACAGGCAAAACGTGGAATTATTCCAGAAGTTCGTGAGGTAAGAAGCTTTAAAGAAATTTTAGAGGAAGTAAAAGATATTGAATTGATGCTTGTTCCATATGAAGAAGCAAAAGGAATGCAGGAATCCAAAGAGCTGATCAACAAGGCAAAAGGGAAGAAGTCTATCGGAATCATTATCGGGCCAGAAGGTGGATTTGAAAAAGAAGAGATTGAACAGCTCAAAGCCGTAGGCGGCAAAACAATGAGCCTTGGAAAGCGTATCTTAAGAACTGAGACAGCAGGAATGACAGTTTTATCTATTTTAATGTTTACAATAGAAGAATAGAGGAGAAAGTGACATGATTTATTTTGATAATGCAGCGACAACCTGCGTATTTCCAGAAGTTGTAGAAGCAATGCAGGACGCAATGCAGGTCACGTATGGAAATCCATCTGCGAAACATATGAAAGGTATTGAAGCAGAGAATAAAGTAAAAGCTGCACAAGAATTAATTGCCAAAACATTAAGAGCAAAACCAAAAGAGATTTTATTTACCTCTGGAGGAACAGAATCAAATAATACAGCAATCATCGGAACAGCGATGGCCAATCGTCGCAAAGGGAAGCATATCATTACAACAAAGGTAGAACATGCATCTGTATATGAACCAATGTATCATCTGGAAGAAGAGGGATATGAAGTGACATATTTAGATGTTGATGCAGAAGGAATCGTTGATCTTAAGCAGTTAGAAGAAAGCATTAGAGAAGATACGATTCTTGTATCCTGTATGATGGTTAATAATGAAATTGGGGCAATTGAACCAATTGAAGAGATCGCGAAGATCATCAAAGCAAAGAATCCGAATACGATCTTCCATGTGGATGCGATTCAGGCATACGGAAAACTCCCGATTATTCCAAAGAATATGGGGATCGATTTATTATCCACAAGCGGTCATAAGATTCATGGACCAAAAGGAATCGGATTTTTATATATCAAAGAAGGAACAAAGATTTCTCCAATTATTTTTGGAGGTGGACAGCAGAAAGGAATGCGTTCTGGAACTGAAAATGTACCGGGAATTGTAGGATTAGCTGTTGCATGTGAGAAAATGATTGGTAAAAAATATGAGAATGCTGAAAAGATCCGAGAAGTCAAAGAATACTTTCAGGAGAGGATCAAAGAGATTGAGGATATCAAGGATAATTCAGGGAAAGCACCACACGTAGCAAGTATCAGTTTTAAAAAATTAAGAAGTGAAGTTTTGTTGCATGCTTTAGAAGACAGAGAAATTTATGTATCCTCAGGATCTGCATGTTCATCTAACAAGAAACAGGCAGTCAGCGGAACATTAAACGCAATCGCATTAAGTGATGAATTTAAAGATGGAACACTTCGATTTAGTTTTTCCATTGAGAATACAAAAGAAGAAGTTGATCAAACGATCGAGGCATTAAAAGAATTAGTTCCAATGCTTCGAAGATTTGTAAGAAAATAAAGTCATAAAAGAAAATAAAGGAGAACAATATGAAAGTAACCGCATTTTTGATCAAATACGGTGAGATTGCCATCAAAGGTAAGAACCGTTATATGTTTGAAGACGCATTAATGAAACAGATCCGTCATGCAATGGCACCAGTCGGGGATTTTAAAGTAAGAAAAGAATCCGGACGTATGTTTGTTGAAGCACAGGATGATTTTGATTACGACGAAGCAGTTGAAGCATTACAGAGAGTCTTCGGTATTGTTGGAATCTGTCCAATGGTCATTGAAGAAAATAAAGATATGGAACATTTGACAGAAACAGTCATCAAGTTTATTGATGAGCAGTATCCAGTCAAAGATTTTACTTTTAAAGTTCATGCAAGAAGAGGAGACAAACAGTTCCCGCTTGACTCCATGGCAATCAACATGGAAATCGGAGGACAGTTATTAGACGCATTCGAGGGAATCAAAGTAGATGTGCACCATCCACAGGTTATGGTAAATATCGAGGTGAGAAAATATATCTATATTTATTCTCAGGAGATCAAAGGACCAGGTGGAATGCCAGTTGGAACTAATGGAAAGGCAATGTTATTGTTATCCGGAGGAATCGACAGTCCTGTTGCTGGATATATGATCGCAAAACGTGGAGTACACATTGATGCAACATATTTCCATGCACCACCATATACAAGTGAGAGAGCAAAACAGAAAGTTGTAGATCTTGCAAAGATCGTAGCAAAATATGCGGGACCGATCAATCTACATGTTGTAAACTTTACAGACATTCAGTTAGCAATTTATGAGAAATGTCCGCATGAAGAATTAACGATCATCATGAGAAGATATATGATGAAGATTGCAGAACATTTTGCAAATGAAGGTGGAAGCCTCGCTTTGATCACAGGTGAGAGCATTGGACAGGTAGCAAGCCAGACAATTCATAACTTAGCAATTACAAATGAAGTATGTAACATGCCAGTATTTAGACCATGTATTGGTATGGATAAGCAGGAAATCGTTGATATTGCAGAAAAGATCGGAACATTTGAGACATCTATTCAGCCATTTGAAGACTGCTGTACGATTTTTGTCGCAAAACATCCGGTTACAAAAGGAAACTTAAAGAGAATTAAGAAATCAGAAGAACATCTTGATGATGTGATTGATGATTTAATGAAAAAAGCCATTGATTCTACAGAAATCATTCATGTAAAATAAATGGCTTAAGCTGATCAAGTATGTCATCAGTCTCATCCGAATCAATCGAAAGCGTTAAAGACTTAGAAAGATTGAGACTTAACATACTCATCAGTGATTTTGCATCCACGACATAATCATTGGCAACGATTTCAAAAGTGCCAGAATGATTGTTCAGGATATCGACAAATGAGTATAGCTCTTTGATGGAATTCAGTTTGATCAATGTATCATACATGGGATAATACTCCTTCCAATTAACAAGGATAGTGTACTCGCATTTGCCGAAAAAGTCAACTAAGAAAGGAATTGTATGAATTTACAAGGAAAAAGAGCAGCTATTGTAACACTTGGCTGTAAGGTAAATCAATATGAAACAGATGCCATGTATGGAATGCTTAAAGAAGCAGGGGTTACGATGGTTGATTCGAAAGAGGCAGCAGATATTTACATTGTAAATACATGTTCCGTAACAAATATGGCGGAACGCAAATCAAGACAGATGCTTCATCGTGCTAAAAAGAAGAATCCAGATGTTGTAGTAGTAGCTGTTGGCTGCTATGCACAGGTTGGAAAAGATGAATTATCAAAAGATACTAATATTGACTTGATCGTTGGGAATAATAAAAAGAAAGACCTGATTAAGATTTTAGAAGAACATATGGGAGAGATGGAATCTGTTGAAGAGTCCATCGAAGTCATTGATATTGCACAGGATCAGGAATATGAACCTTTATATGTAGAACAGTTAAAAGAACATACAAGAGCGTATATCAAAGTTCAAGATGGATGTAACCAGTTTTGTTCTTACTGTATTATTCCTTATGCAAGAGGAAGAGTGCGAAGCCGTAAGGTAGAAGATATCTTAGAAGAGATTGCGAATTTAACAAAACATGGGTGCCAGGAATTTGTTATTACAGGAATTCATGTAACTTCTTATGGAAAAGATCTTGGAGATATCACACTGATCGATCTGCTAGAAGAGATTGCACAAATTGATGGGGTCAAAAGAATCCGTCTGGGATCATTAGAACCTGGATTTATTACAAAAGACACATTAGATCGTCTTTCAAAGATTGAAAGTTTTTGCCCACATTTCCATCTTTCATTGCAGGGTGGATGTGACAGTGTGCTAAAAAGAATGAATCGTAAGTATACAACACAGGATATCAGAGAAAAATGCAAAGCAATCAGAGAACATTTTGAATATCCAGCACTTACAACAGATATTATCGTTGGTTTTCCAGGGGAGACAGATGAAGAATTTGAACAGACAAGAGAATTCTTAGAAGAGATCAATCTCTATGAGATGCACATATTTAAATATTCTATCCGTAAAGGAACACGTGCAGCAGATATGAAGCCACAGATCGATGATCAGATCAAAGCAAAACGCAGCAATATTTTACTGGAAATGTCAAAACAACATCAGAAAGCATTTGAGACAAAACAATTAGGAATGGTCAAAGAAGTGTTGATCGAGGAAAAAATGCACGGAAAAGATCATTATTATACGGGGCACACAAAAGAGTATATGAAAGTTGCACTTTACAGTGAAGAACCATTAGAAAATAAGATCATTAAAGTAAAATTACTACAAGTTTTAGATGATGGATATGTGCTGGCAAAGTGTTAAGTGAATGGAAAATTTTATGATTTCCATTGCTATTTCATACATTTTATATTAAAATGATAAATAAATGAAAGGGACGTGATAATTATGGATAATAATCGAACACAACATTTTTCGGTTGTAAAAGAAGAACTGGATGTACACATGATCTTAGAGCGTGTATACGAAGCACTGCAGGAGAAAGGATATAATCCTGTCAACCAGATGGTAGGATATATTATGTCTGGAGATCCAACATACATTACCAGTCATAACAATGCAAGAAGCATCATCAATAAAGTTGAACGTGATGACTTGATCGAGGCATTGCTTGAGAACTATATTGAGACAAGATTAAAGTAGAGACCGTGATATTATGAGAAGAATATTAGGGTTAGATTATGGGACAAAGACGGTCGGAGTAGCATTAAGTGATGAACTTCGCATTACTGCACAGCCGCTTGAGACGATTACAAGAAAAGATGCGAATAAGTTAAGAAAGACATATGCAAGAATTGAAGAATTTGTGAAAGAATATGATATTGAGAAGATCGTTTTAGGACTCCCAAAGAACATGAATAATACAGTAGGTGAACGCGGAGAAGATACTCTATCTTTCCGCGATGCCTTAGTGCGTCGTACAGGATTAGAAGTAATTCTATGGGACGAGCGCCTGACAACAGTAGCATCAGAGAAAGTGCTGATGGAGAGCGGCGTAAGACGCGAAAACCGTAAGAAAGTGATCGATCAGATCGCTGCATCTATGATTTTACAGGGATATCTTGATTCCCTATAGGAGGAATAGACAATGAGTAAAACAGATAATAAGATTCTTTTTCTGGACGAAGATGGATCAGAGATTGAATTTCGTGTCATAGAACAGACAACGATCGCAGGACATACCTACCTTTTGGTAGAAGATTGTGAAGCATCAAGTGAAGATGAGAGCGTTGTACTGATCATGAAAGAAGTGCAGCTAGAGGATGATTATGTGTCCTATGAGATCGTAGAAGACGATAAAGAACTGGATATGATCTCAGATATTTTTAATGCATTACTAGATGGACTTGAAGTGAGTTTATAATATATATAAGAGTGTTTAAAACAATAGATTGTCAGACTTACAAAGATATGGAGGAAGAAAGTTGAAGGACAATCAGGTAAGACAGCAGGCAAAAACAAAACGAAACAATTATTATTCAAATGATAACAAGAGATCATACAATAAGAATAATTATCAGGCAAGAGGAAGAAGACCAATGCCTAGAAGAAAGCCTAGCTCAGTAAAGATCATTCCACTTGGCGGACTCGGCCAGATTGGAATGAACATCACAGCATTTGAATGCAATAACCAGATTTTGATCGTGGACTGTGGACTTGCGTTTCCAGATGAAGATATGTTAGGAATTGATTTAGTTATTCCTGATATCACATATTTAAAGGACAATGCAAGCAAGATTCGTGGACTGGTTATTACCCATGGTCATGAGGATCATATTGGGGCGATTCCTTATTTTGAGAAGGAATTGAATGTACCGATCTATGCTACAAAACTTACAATGGCACTGATCGAGAATAAATTAAAAGAACACGGTATCTTAAATAACGTGGAACGCCATGTTGTAACACATGGTGACAAAGTAAAACTTGGAATCTTTAATGTAGAATTTATTAAGACAAATCACAGTATTGCGGATGCAGCAGCACTTGCAATCACAACACCAGCTGGTGTGATCGTGCATACTGGTGACTTTAAGATTGATCATACTCCATTATTTGGAGAAGCAATCGATCTTGCAAGATTTGCAGAACTTGGAAGTAAAGGGGTTCTGGCACTGATGGCAGATAGTACGAACGTAGAACGACAAGGCTATACACCATCGGAGAAGAATGTAGGTAAACGTCTGGATAGTCTGTTTGCAGAACATCTAAAAGGACGTATGATCATTGCAACATTTGCATCGAATGTGGATCGTGTACAGCATATCATTAATTCCGCACATAAGTATGGAAGAAAAGTTGCAGTAGAAGGACGGAGCATGGTAAATATTATCTCAACAGCGTCCGAATTAGGGTATATCAAGATTCCAAAGAACACATTAATTGAAACTGATCAGATTAAGAATTATCCTGACGATCAGATTGTTTTAATCACAACAGGAAGCCAGGGAGAGACAATGGCAGCATTATCTCGTATGGCAAACTCAACTCACAGAAAAGTATCCATCGTACCAAGTGATACGATCATATTCAGCTCAAGTCCAATCCCTGGAAATGAGAAGAATATTTCAAAGATTATGAATGAACTTGCACTAAAAGGTGCACAGATTGTATTTGAAGATACACATGTTTCTGGGCATGCGTGCCGTGAGGAATTAAGACTTATTTATGCACTGACAAAACCTAAGTATGCAATTCCTGTTCATGGAGAATATCGTCATCTGATGCGTCACCGTGAACTTGCTATTGAGATGGGAATTCCAAAGGAGAATGCATTTGTACTTGCGGAAGGTGATATTCTAGAGCTTAATAAGAGACAAGGAAAGATCACTGGAAAAGTTCAGGCAGGAGGAATCCTAGTTGACGGACTTGGAGTTGGAGATGTTGGTAATATCGTATTGAATGATCGTAAGATGCTGTCTCAGAACGGACTGATCATTGCAACTGTCACATTACAGAAACATGGTAATGTAATTCTTGCAGGACCAGATATTGTATCTCGAGGTTTTGTATATGTTAGAGAATCAGAATCTTTGATGGAAGGTGCAAGAGAAGTTGCAAGAGATGCGGTCGAAGAATGTTTAGAACGTAACATTACCGACTGGGCAAGAATCAAGACAAAGATCAAGGATGAGCTTAGCAATTATATTTGGAAGAAAACAAAGCGTAATCCAATGATTCTTCCAATTATCACAGAGGTTTAAGATGAGTCTTTCAAAACAAAAGAAATTCTTTGAATCAGAAGCATGGCAGCTGTTTTTTAAGACATTAGGCAGAGCATTTTTAATCTGTGCGATTTTCTGTATTTTCTATGGAGCATATTTTGTGGCAGAACAGACATTTTCTAATCAGCCATATAATGCACAGAGCCATAAGAAGGTAACGATCAGCGTCACAGAGAATGAGTCAGAAGAGGAAGTTGCCGAAACACTCGTTTCAAAGAAACTGATTTATGGAAAGGCAAGATTTGTGATCCGCAAATATTTTTCAAAATACAAGAAGAATTCATTTCTTCCTGGAAGGTATGAATTTACACAATCACAGGGAATGGATGATATCATGGGTATTTTATGCGGAGATCACGTATCAGAGGAGATCATACAATGATAGTGGATTTAAATATCACAGAATATATCCGCTCATTGATGAAAGAAGAGAAGAATGATCTAAGTAAGATCGAAGCAGAGGCCAGAGTCAATCACGTTCCGATCGTCAAACCAGAGACGAAAGAACTTTTAAGGACTCTGGTCCTTTTAAAGAAACCGATGAAGATCTTAGAGGTAGGAGCAGCGGTTGGGTTTTCTTCTCTTTATATGAATCGTTACCAGCCAGAAGGTGGAACGATCATAACCATTGAGCGAAATGAAAAACGAATCAAGAAAGCAAAAGAGAATATCAAAAATCAGGGAAAAGAAGATCAGATTACATTGCTTGAAGGTGATGCAATTGAGATTTTAAAAGAATTAGATGGAAAGTATGACCTTATTTTTGTGGATGCAGCGAAGGGACAGTATATTCATTTTTTAGAAGATGTATTAAGATTATTAGCACCAGATGGTGTTTTAGTATCTGATAATGTACTTCAGGATGGAGATGTAGCGAAATCACGTTATGCGATTGAACGAAGAGACCGTACGATCCACAAACGAATGAGAGATTATTTATATACGATCAAGAATCACCCACTGTTAGAGACAACGATCCTTCCAGTAGGAGATGGAGTAGCAATCAGTATTAAGACAGGAGATAACGAATGAGAGACGTTGAATTATTAATTCCAGCAAGTAATTTAGAAGTATTAAAAGTTGCTGTATTATATGGTGCAGACGCTGTTTATATCGGTGGAGAGATGTATGGACTACGTGCCAAAGCGAAAAACTTTTCTATGGAAGATGTCAAGGCCGGAATCGAATTTGCACATAAACATGGAGTGAAAGTTTATATCACAGCCAATATCGTAGCACATAACGAAGACTTAGAAGGAATCAGGAAATATTTCGAAGAATTAAAAGAAATCAAACCAGATGCACTGATCATTTCTGACCCAGGAGTCTTTATGATCGCTAAAGAAGTTTGTCCAGATATCGACCGTCATATCAGTACACAGGCAAATAGCACAAACTATGCGACATACAAGTTTTGGTATGATCAGGGAGCAAGTCGTGTTGTATCTGCAAGAGAATTATCTCTGGAAGAGATTAAGGATATTCGTTCCCACATTCCGGATGATATGGAAATAGAATCATTTATTCACGGAGCAATGTGTATTTCCCATTCTGGAAGATGTCTGTTAAGTAATTACTTTACAGGAAGAAATGCAAATAGCGGAGAATGCACACATCCTTGCAGATGGAAATACTCCGTAATGGAACAGACAAGACCAGGAGAATATATGCCAGTATATGAAAATGAACGTGGAACATATATATTTAACTCCAAAGACTTAAATATGATCGAATACATCGACCAGATCTTAGATGCCGGAATTGACAGCTTAAAGATTGAAGGACGTATGAAAACAGCACTGTATGTTGCAACCGTTGCAAGAACATACAGAAAAGCAATCGATGACTGCAAAGAATCTGTAGAGAAATATAAAGCAAATATGGATTACTACAAAGAAGAGATTGCAAAATGCACATATCGTCAGTTCACAACAGGATTCTATTTCGGAAAGACAGATGAGACATCCCAGATTTATGACAGTAATACTTATATTAAGAATTGCACATATATCGGAATTGTTCAGGGACATAATGACAAAGGATACGCACTTTTAGAGCAGAAGAATAAATTCTCTGTTGGAGAGACAATCGAAGTCATGATTCCAGATGGAACAAACAAAGAAGTTGTTGTAAGAGCAATTGAAGATGAAGACGGAAGAGCTATGGAATCCGCACCACATCCAAAACAGATGGTATATGTTGATTTTGGAGAAGAGATTAAAGATGGATATCTTTTACGCAGACAAGAAGTTGTAGAAGAAGAGAATTAAGATCTATCAACAAAGAATTCAGAATAAAGATGGAAAAGCACTTTTCTAAGTAACTTATCATAGTATGATAAAAAGGCTTAGAAGGGTGCTTTTCTTTTGCAAGAGTTTTTACAACCTTTATCACCAGAGGAAGAACGACATTATCTGATCCTAAGCCGCAAGGGAGATATCAATGCAAGAAATTTGCTAGTGGAACACAATCTTCGCTTAGTTGCACATATTGTAAAGAAATATCATAATTTAGACAGAGAGAAAGAAGATATGCTCTCAATTGGGACGATTGGGCTTATTAAAGCGATCAATACCTACGATATCAGCAAAGGCCATCGCCTTGTAACCTATGCTGCAAGATGTATAGAAAATGAATTATTAATGATGATTCGTCAGGAAAGAAAGACTTCAAAAAATACATCACTTTACGAACCGATCGGTGTCGATAAAGAAGGAAATGAGATTCATCTGTTAGATATTTTAGGGACACAGGAAACAGATTTTCTGAAAAAGATGGAACAAAAAGAAAATATCAAACAGATTTATGATGAATTAGAAAAAATGGAGATGAATAAGGAAAAGAAAACACTGATCATGCGATATGGACTTTATGGAAGAAAGCCAATGACACAAAAAGAAGTAGCAAAAGAGCTTCATATTTCAAGATCTTATGTGAGTCGGATTGAAAAACGTGCGATTATGTTAATAAAAAGTAAAATAAAGACATAAAAAAAGGTCCTATTGTAAATTTCAAAATTTGTTATAATAAAACCATAAACACATGAACACCCATTTAAATAATGAAAACTCAAGGGAAAAGGGGCTGTCGCATTAAGCGGCAGTCTTTTTTGTAATGATCTGGAAAATGAAAAAATCTTCACCAAATAAAGAAAATAATTATAAAAATATTCAAAAACTAAGCAGTGATATAAAAAAGTGAAAAAATTTTCATATCATTTCCATGACAAAACAGGTAAGATAATTGCATACAAAACACACGGACCGATAAGGAGGATAAAAATATGGACGCAATGAAAATCGCAAATAGTATTCCAATGTGGCTTGCCTGTTCACTTCCAGTGGCATTTGTCATCTTACAGGCAGTCTTATTCGCAAGGGGTGCTTACAAATCAGGAAAGAAACTAGGACTTAACGATAAACAGATGAAAAAAGCAATGAAAAGCAGTGCGGTAACATCGATCGGACCATCCATCGTTGTATTAAGTGCGATGCTTTCTCTGTTAGTATCTGTAGGAGGGCCAATCGGCTGGATGAGATTATCTATGATCGGTTCTGTTATGTTTGAATCTATCGCAGCAGGACTTGGAACATCCGCTGTCGGGGTACAACTTGGAACCGACACATTAACACCAGAAGCTTTAGGAATGGCAGTCTGGACCATGATCCTTTGCTCTATCGGATGGGCGTTATTCGCAACATTCTCTGCAAATAAGATGGATAAGATCGAAAAGAAAGTTTCCAGAGGAAATACAGGAACACTGACAATGATTGCTTCCTGTGCCATCATTGGTGTATTCTCTGCCATGTGTGCAAGCCATTTATCCAAACCATTTTACTCTATGATGATGAAAGCAGACCAGATCACAATGAGCGGAGCATGGAAGAATGCCTTAGCATGTGTGCTTGGAGCCGTGATCATGTTTGTACTTACCAAAGTTGCAAATAAAAAAGAGATCGGATGGTTAAAAGAATGGTCTTTAACGATCACAATTCTTGGAGCCATGATCATTACAGCATTAGTCTAAGCAGGAGGAAGATACGATGAACAATCAGGATTATTATAATAAAGAATATGTACCACAAGTCAATAAGATCGGTAAGATCACAGGATACCTTGGAGTTCTTCTTTCCTTTACTCCAGCACTTGTATTAGCTGTTGTCTATGGAATCTTACCAAAACCAGCTGCATTATTAACCGCATTTATCAGCGGAGCCAGTGCCTTTGGAGTGTTATGGTTTGTAGAACCGATCTCTTACTTTCCAGTCGTCGGAGCCGCTGGAACTTATATGGCATTCTTATCAGGAAATATCTCTAACATGAGAATCCCATGTGCAAGTATGGCACAGGTGGCAGCAGATGTAGAACCAGGAACAGAAAAAGGATCTGTTGTTGCAACCCTTGGAATGGCAGTATCTATCGTGATCAACGTATCTGTTCTTACAATTGGAGCAATTCTTGGAACTTCTGTATTATCCATGCTTCCAGATACGATCAAAGCCGCATTAAACTACTTGCTGCCAGCTTTATTTGGAGCTTTATTAGTACAATTTGGAATGAAAATGAAAAAACACAGCGTCATCATGGTTGTATTTGCGATCATCTTATATTTTATGATCGGAATGGGATATTTTAACTGGTTGCCAGGGGCATCCAACTGGCTTGGAACCTTAGGATGTGTCTTCGTAAGTATTGCCATTGGAATGGCAACCTTAAAAAATACAACAAAGGAATAGAAAGCAGGCGATAAAATGATCAAACAGGATGTTTATGATGAAGTACAAGGCTTAGAACCTTTGTGTCAGGAAATCTGTCATACACTATGGAATCATCCGGAACTATCTGGAAATGAAAGGGAATCCGCCAATTACTTAAGAAAACTTTTGAGTGAAGAAGGATTCACGATTGAAAATAACGAACATTTAGAACATGCATTTATTGCACAATATGGGGAAGGAAAACCAGTTATCGCAATCCTTGGAGAATACGATGCACTTCCTGGATTATCACAAAAAGCAGATGTCACAAGAGAAATGGTATCCGAAGATGGTGTTGGACACGGATGTGGACACCATATGCTAGGCGCCGCAGCCACAACTGCAGCCATTGCGATCAAATGTTTTTTGGAGAAAGGAAATAAAAAAGGAACGGTAAGATTTTATGGATGTCCAGAAGAAGAGCTGTTAAGTGGAAAGGTAAAAATGGCATATTATCATATGTTTGATGGATGTGATGCTGCCGTTACATGGCATCCATCCAGTACAAACATGGCACATGATCATGCATACCTTGCTAATGCATCCGCACATTTTTACTTCCATGGAGTCTCTTCTCATGCAGCATTTGCACCGGAACAGGGAAGAAGCGCTTTGGATGCTGTGGAACTGATGAGTGTTGGAGCAAACTACTTAAGAGAACACGTCATTGACCGCACAAGAATCCATTACTCTACAGACAGTGGCGGATTTGCACCAAATATCGTGCCAGACAAAGCAAGTGCATGGTATTTTGTAAGAGCACCACATATGGCAGATGTCAAAAGTACCATGGAGCGCTTAAAGAAAGTCGCTCAAGGTGCAGCGATGATGACAGAGACAACTGTGGATATCGAAATGGGATGTGGATGCTGCGAGTTATCCACAAATGAAGCATTTGCAGATCTTGCATATGCAAACCTGATCGAAGCAGATGGACCAAAGTACACAAAAGAAGAACTCCAATTTGCAAAAGAGTTGCAGAAAACCGTGGAACAGGGTATCATAGAGAAAGAAAAAAATCTTCACCAAGTCTATGATGAAGCAATGATCTTGGGTGTTTCACCAAGAGATAAGTGGAAAGAAGCAGAACTTAGTGCATCCTCCGATACTGGAGATGTCAGCAGAATCATGCCAACCTGTTTATTTACAACAGCATGCTGGCCGATCGGATGCTCTCCACATACATGGCAGGCAACCGCAAGCGGAGGAACTTCCATTGGAGATAAAGGTGCCTTATATGCATCCAAAGTGGTAGCAGGAATTGCCTATGATCTCTTCACGAAACCACAGGTCTTAGCGAAGATCACAAAAGAATTTAAGGAACGAAATAAAGAACCATACACACCGATGTATGAAGAATGATCGATATGCAAAGAAGCATCCGGTTCCTATTGATGGGAGCCGGATTTTTTCGTATAGATTGTGTTTCATATAAGAAAATAGATATTATAATAGAAGAAACACGATAAAGAATGGAGGAAACGAAGAATGGGAATCGCAGTCAAGGAATTACTGACACTAGAATATTTTAAAGACTATCATGTTATCGCAGGAAAATCAGGCTTACACAAAGAAATTCAGGGAACAACCCTCCTTGAAGCACCCGATGCCCTGCGCTGGGCAAAAGGAAAAGAGCTGATCCTTTCCTCAGGATATGTATTAGATCAAGAACCAGACTGCCTCGAAGAAGCATTCAAGTCAGGAAGTATGCAGGGAACCTCCGCGATGATGATTAAGCGAGGCCGCTATCTTGACGAGATTCCACAGCGGCTGATCGATCTGTTTGACGAATATGAGATTCCGCTCATCAGTATGCCATTTTCCGTTCCATGGATGGAACTGATGAGTCAGATCAATACCGCGGTGATGAACCGAACGATCCGAAGATTCAAAGTCCACAGCAATAACCATCTGCAAGTATCAGATCAGTCCTACAAAGTTCAGAAAATCAATAAGATCCTTAGAGCCGTAGAGGTCGAGATGAAATTCCCAGCATTTATCTATGATCTTGCCGAAGAAAAAAGCTACTACAGCTCTCCAGACTTTAAACGTATCACAGAATCCTTCGGATTATCCGAAAGTGATTACTGGGAACCATCCATGCCGTATACGAAACATACCTTATGCGATTACATCAACATGGCAAGGATCCGTCTGATCAATCCAGGCAATTTAGCAGGACCACGTGTCAGTTGGATCATTATTCCAATTGTCATGGAAGATATCGTGCAGGCATACTTTGTCGTGATGGAATCCAGAGAATTTATTGATTACTACGATGAATTTGCCATTCGTATCGCTTTTTTAACCTTGCAGGGAGTTTACGAACAGATTATGATCGCAGAAAATATGGGAAATATCGGATTTGAGAACTTCATTCATTTTGCTCTTGATTACACAGAAAAAGATGCTAAGAAACTGTTCTATCAGGCGAATATTCAAGGAATTTCTGTAAATACAGCCTATCAGTACATTGTATTCCATCAATGTAACGAAGAATATAACGCACGAAATGAAAGAAACACATTTTTGGAAGCCTTCCATCAAAGCAAGTTAGGAAAGATCGGAAAGATCGCTTTTCTGGATGAAAATGACGGATTGATCTTATTAGAAGCAGAAAAGATTCACAACAGCACACTCTGGACCAAAGACACAACCACGGATTTATTAAAAGAATTCCAAAGATACATCGGATTAAAATTTGCTGATATGAAATTAGAATTTGGAATCTGTCAGGAAGAAAAGACACTGCTTGAAGTCAGAGAATGTGTAAAAAAATGTCAGAAAGTATTAAAGATGGGAAGTATCATATTCCCAGAAAAAGATATCTGGGAATATGAAATGTTAGGACCTTTAACATGGATTGAAATTCCTGAGAATGAGTTAAAAGAGATGCTGAGGAAGTATAGGGAGTTGATGGAAGAAGAGAAGAATATTGAATTATTAAAGACATTAAAGATCTATCTCGAAAACAATATGAACTACAGTGTGACCGCAGAGAAAATGTATGTGCATATCAATACGATCCGAAAGAGAATTGATAAAGTGAATGATCTGGTGAAGATTGATTGGGAAGATCATGTGGATCGACTGAAGATGGAGATTTTGTTGCAGTTTTTAAAGCTTGATGACGGAAGACTTAAAAATATGTAAAAGGCAATATGGTGCTAAAATGAATAATAGGATGAAACAAATAACAAAGACAAGATGGGACAATCCCTTGTGTTATTTATAAATCAATCATCAATCCCAAATTTATTTTCCAAGGCATCTTCCAAAAGATCAAGTTGATCTTCAAGTTTTTCTATTGTCTTTTCTCTGGATTTGTAAGTTTTGAAACTCAGTTTACCATTTTCATAAGTATGCTCAAATTCATCATCCAGATGATCTAGTTCATCATCTACTACATCGAGTTCCTTTTTTAAAGTGTAAAATCTTTTTTCGTTGACGGATGCATTGGAAGAAGATTTTGCATTGTTTACTTTTTTAGTGAGTTTTTTGATTCTTTTTTTATAAGCCGAAAAATCATAAGAATCATTTTTCGCAGATGAATCAGAGGTAGAAGAATCGGTGGTATTCTTCGTATTGGAAGCAGTTGTTGCAATTTCCTGCGTTGTGGTAGCTTCGGCAGAATCTTTCTTTGAAGAACTGCATCCTGCAAAAGTAAAAATGATAGAACATGCGAATAATAAAAATAATATTTTTTTCATGATAAACTCCTTTCGTTTGGTTGAATTGATTTCTTTTTGTTATAAATATCATAACCAACAAAGATTAAAAGAACATTAAAAATGAAAACTAGATTCAGAAAACAGATTGTATTATAATAAAGACATTATGAGAATATTAGTTGTTGAAGATGAAAAAGATTTAAGAAATATTATAAAGAAACGTCTGGTAAGAGAACATTACAGTGTGGATGTCTGTGGAGATGGAGAAGAAGCTTTAGATTACATGGAAATGACATCATATGATGGAATTCTTCTCGATATTATGCTTCCTGGGAAGGATGGTTTTACAGTTTTAAAGGAAGTTAGACAGACTGGAAATGATACCCCGATTCTTTTACTGACAGCCAGAGATGGCATTGATGACCGAGTAAAGGGGCTTGATCTTGGAGCCGATGATTATTTGATCAAACCATTTGCGTTTGAAGAGCTACTTGCAAGAATTCGTGTGATGATGCGAAGAAAACCACAATTTATAACGAATCAGTTAAAGGTTGCAGATCTTATTCTGGATCGAGATACGAAAGTTGTAACAAGAGCTGGAAAAGAGATTAGTTTGTCATCAAAAGAATTTATGGTGTTAGAATGTCTGATGCGCAATCAGAATATCGTGATGACAAGGCAGCAGATTGAACAAAATGCCTGGAATTATGACTTTGAAGGAGGATCGAATGTGATTGATGTATATATCCGCTATCTGAGAAAGAAAATTGATGCTGGATATGACAAAAAATTGATTCATACAGTGCGTGGGACAGGTTATGTGATGAGGAAAGAATGATGAAGCAGATGACGATCAAGAAAAAGATCACGTTGTGGTATACAGGGATCATTGCGCTTATTTTGGGAATGGTTCTTGGCTTTATGTTTTACTTTGTCGATAAAGTCGGGATTTCAGCGACGGAAGAAGAAGTCAGTACAGCAGTGACAGGATTTTCTTCGAATTTCCAGTTTCAGGATGGAACCTATTATTTATCAGAAGATACCAAGTTTTATGAAGATGGAGTCATGTTTTGTGTATATGACGACAATGGAAAATTACTGTATGGTACAATGCCAGAGAAATTTCCGAAACAGACAATGTTAAAATCCCATACACCAAGGGTTATTAAATCAGGCAGCAGTAAATGGATGGTATATGATAGTGTATATACCTATGGACAAAATAAGGTAATATGGATCAGGGGAATCACATCCATTCATGCAATCGAAGTATTTATGACAACATCTCAGAAAATGATGCTCGTTTTATATCCATTGTTTATTTTATTGATCGGAATGACAGGATATTTTATGTTGAAACGTGCATTAAAACAAGTTGATCGAATCTGTGATCAGGTAGAAACCATCAGTTATGGAAAGGATCTTACAAAAAGACTTCCATTGCCAAAAGCAAGAGATGAATTGTATGAACTATCACAGAAATTTAATCAAATGTTCGAAAGACTGGAACAATCCTTTGAAAAAGAGCAACAGTTTACAGCAGATGTATCCCATGAACTTCGAACTCCAGTGACTGTGATCATTTCTCAATGTGAATATTTAATAGAAGATCCAACATTAGAAAAAGGAGAAAAAGAAGAGATCATGATCATTTTAAGGCAGGCAAGGCGTATGTCAAAATTGATCAGTGAGATGCTAATGATCGCAAGGGGTGAGATGAAAGAATCTTATGATATGGAAGAGGTGGATCTTGGACTATTGACAGAAGTTGTTGTAGAAGAATTGCAAGAGCAGGCAAATAAAAAGAAGATACAGATATCTGTTTCCAATGATTTGGATATAAAGATGATGGGAAATCATACGTTATTATTACGAATGATGATGAATCTTGTTCAGAATGCGATCAGCTATGGAAAAGAACATGGCCATATTGAGATTTTGTGGAAAAATCAGGGAGAATTGATCATAGGAGAAGTAAAAGATGATGGGATTGGAATTGATCAAAAACATCTACCTAAGATCTGGGATCGATTTTACAGGGTAGATAAAAGCCGCTCCAGAGAAAATGGAGGAACAGGACTTGGTCTTTCAATGGTTCGTTTTATCGTAGCAGTACATGGTGGAAAAATACGAGTGGAAAGTAAAAAAGGAGAAGGAACAAGTTTTATATTTCAGTTTCCAAAAGAAAGTATTAAATGAAAAAGGATAGATGCCATAGAATCAAGGCATCTATCCTTTTTACAATCATCATAAAATTACTGAATATGTTTCAATCCTTTACAAATACTATCAAGAACAAAATCATCTCCAAGAGAGGTATCCAGTGTTAGATGATAATTTCTGGATAATCCCCAAGGCTGATGTGTATAATAATGATAGTTATCAGAACGTTTTCGGTTCATCTGAATTGCTTTGGTCAGTGCTGCATCATGTGATAAATTTTCGGTTCTCATAATTCGTTTCACACGGTATTCAGCGGGGGCATGTAAAAATATTCGCATGCAATGAGGACGGTTTCTTAAGATATAATCTGCACAACGACCGATCACAACACAATTTCCTTTGGAAGCAAGATCAAGAATTACCTTAGATTCTGCCGCAAAGATATTATCTTTAGGAGCTGGGTTTTGTGGTGCATGAGAGTATGCTTGATTGACAAGGTCATAGAGAAGAGAGCTTCGCATCTGTTCATCATTATTCTTAATAAATTCAGGATCATAACCAGTAGATCCGGCAGCCATCTGAATGATCTCATTGTCATAGAAATCAAATCCAAGACGTTTCGCAAGAGCTTCTCCAAGATCATGTCCACCGCTTCCATATTCACGTGCGATTGCAATGACAGTAGGAGTATTTGTTGAATCTGCAGAAACTTCGGAATTTTCGGCAGTCTGTGATTCTGTGAAAAGCATAGGTTCCACAAAAGATAAGAAACGTCCAAGCAAACGTGCGATAAATCCAACAAGCAAAGCGGCAATGATAGTACCTTCACGAACACCGTCTAATTTACCTGCAAATACAAAGGAAAGAACACCAGCGATCACTGTCATAGATACGTCAAAACAGATCTTAGTGACACCGAATTCTGTATGCCATGTCATTACAATGGCACGAACAAAAGATTCCCCAGGAAGCATCGCAACATTAGCAAGTACTTCGGTATACACACCAAATCCAAGAATCAGACATCCAATTAACAGATAGATCAATTTCATCAGATATAAATGAGGGTTTACGAATCCAAGAAGGATCATAGACCAGTCAATAAAATACCCAAATAATACAGAAATCGGAATCTGTAAAAAATGTTCTAGTTTAAAATTTTTTCTTAAGATCAGCAACTGTAAAAAGATTAAAAACAGACTGAAGAAAATTGTGAAATTTCCAAGTGTAAATGGGAAATTAAGACTTAGTACATAAGGAATTGATGAAATTGGTGATGTACCAAGACTTGCTTTTGTGATCAGGGCAACTCCAAGGGAGTTAATGTAAAGTCCAATAAAAAAGATGATATAACGTTTTAGTTTTTCCATGATGTAATTTACTCCTCTTTTGTAATATTTTGATATAGTTTTTCAAAGATCTTTAAAAACTGTTCCTTTTCAGTATTAGAAATTCCAGAAAAAACTTCATGTTCAAGAGTCAAGAAAGCTTTTTCAATCGATTCAGACTGTTCCATCCCATAATCGGTAAGGAAAATATGATATGACCGGCGGTTTCCATTTAAGATTTTACGTTCGATCATGTTTTGTTTTTCCATTCGATTCAAAATGGAAGTTAAGGAAGCTGGTTCGATATGACAAGCATGGGCAATGTCTTTTTGACTGGCACCATTATGATATCGAAGATGGTCTAAGACCTTAGGCTGGCCAGTTGATAAACCAAGCGGCTTTAAGATGGCCATGACTTTCTTCTGGAATCCTAAATGATTGGACATCAGAAGATAGTGGTAAGATGATTCATACATATATTATGATGCTCCTTTATGATTAGAAAGCTAATAGTTAGAATTCTAACTATTGCGACGTTCATTATTATAAGACAAAGGAAAGCATCCTGTCAAGAAGATTTCTTTCAAAAATCATAAGACAAGCAGAGGAAAATCAAGTATAATAGACCACAGACAGAAAAGAAACATACCATATATAGAGAAAGAAATTGTTTCAAAAGATAAGGAAGGGAAGAATCATGACATTAACACAGTTAAGATATATTATTGCAATCGCAGATACAGGATCTATGAATGAAGCAGCAAAAAGCCTATTTATTTCACAGCCAAGTCTGTCTCTAGCAGTAAAAGAATTAGAAAAAGAAATCGGGACAGAACTGTTTAAGAGAAGTAACCGTGGAGTATCCGTTACACAGGAGGGAATGGAATTTCTAAGTTATGCAAGACAGGTTGTAGAGCAATATCAGTTGATGGAATCACGTTATATTGAAAAGAAGAATATTAAGAAGAAATTTGGGGTTTCCATGCAGCATTATACATTTGCGGTCAATGCTTTTGTAGAAATGGTCAAACAGTTCGGGATGGATGAATATGAATTTGCAGTCAGAGAAACAAAGACATATGAAGTGATTCAAGATGTCAAAGATTTTCACAGCGAAATTGGGATTCTTTATATGAATGAATTTAATAAGAAAGTATTAAGCAAGATGCTGCAGGAATCGGGGTTGGAATTCCATCCATTATTGGAATGCGGAATTTACGTTTATATGTGGAAAGGGCATCCATTGGCAGACAAAGAGGAAATTTCAATCGAAGAGCTGGAAGAGTATCCATGCTTGTCCTTTGAACAAGGAGAATATAATTCCTTTTACTTTGCAGAAGAAGTATTAAGTACTTATGAATATAAACGTTTGATCAAAGCAAATGACCGAGCAACAATGCTGAATCTTATGGTTGGATTAAATGGATATACCTTATGTTCAGGAATTATATGTGAAAGTTTAAATGGTGACGATTACTGTGCAGTGAAACTGAAATCTGATGAAGTAATGACGATTGGCTATATCAAGCGAAAAGGAGTCGCGATCAGCCCATTGGGCGAGAAGTACTTGGAAGAAATCAAAAAGTATAAAGCTATGGGTGACGACTCTGGCTATAGGGATATTCTATAACCAGATGTTGACTTTTCATATTGGACAAGTAGGAAATAAGATAGTAAGATAAGTTTGTAATCAAGAAAGACAACAAACAAAATTAAAAATAAAAGTCAACAAAGGAGATAGAAATTATGAGTAAAGAAAGAAATTATAAGTTTGAAACATTACAGTTACACGTAGGACAGGAACAGCCAGATCCAGTAACAGATTCAAGAGCAGTACCTATTTATCAGACATCATCTTATGTATTTAGAAACTGCGATCACGCAGCAGCTCGTTTTGGACTTGCAGATGCAGGTAACATCTATGGAAGATTAACAAACCCAACAGAAGATGTGTTTGAACAGAGAATCGCAGCACTTGAAGGTGGAGTTGCAGCATTAGCAGTAGCATCTGGAGCAGCAGCTATTACATATGCGATCGAAAATATCACAAAAGCAGGAGATCATGTCGTTGCAGCGAAAAATATTTATGGTGGAACATACAACTTCTTAGAGCATACATTACCAGATTACGGAATCGAAACAACATTCGTAGACATTTTCAATGAAGATGAAGTAAGAGGAGCAATCAAAGAAAACACAAAATTATTATTTATCGAAACATTAGGAAATCCAAACTCAGACGTTGTAGACATTGAGAAAGCAGCAGCGATCGCTCATGAACATAATATTCCACTGATCGTAGATAACACATTTGCAACACCATATCTTGTAAGACCAATCGAATACGGAGCAGACATCGTTGTACATTCTGCAACAAAATTCATCGGTGGTCACGGAACAACAATTGGTGGTGTTATTGTTGATGGTGGTAAATTCGATTGGGAAGCATCAGGAAAATTCCCATCATTAGTAGAACCAAACCCAAGTTATCATGGAGTAAGCTTTACAAAAGATGTTGGAGCAGCAGCATTCGTAACAAAGATTAGAGCATTATTACTTCGCGACACAGGAGCAACATTATCTCCAGTACACGCATTCATCTTCTTACAGGGATTAGAAACATTATCCTTAAGAGTAGAACGTCATGTACAGAATGCATTAAAAGTAGTAGAATACCTGAAAAATCATCCAGCAGTAGAAAAAGTAAACCATCCATCTGTATCTGACGACCCAGAACAGCAGAAATTATACAAGAAATACTTCCCTAACGGTGGAGGATCTATCTTCACATTTGAAATCAAGGGTGATGCACAGAAAGCAAAAGATTTCATCGACCACTTAGAGTTATTCTCATTGCTTGCAAATGTAGCAGACGTAAAATCTTTAGTAATTCATCCAGCATCTACAACACATTCTCAGATGACTGAAGAAGAATTATTAGGATCAGGAATCAAACCTAACACAATCCGTCTGTCAATTGGTACAGAAAATATTGATGATATCATCGAAGACTTAGACGAAGCTTTTAAAGCAGTACAGTAAGAATATTTCTTGCAAAACACAATAATTAAAACATTAATGTCAATTTTCCTAAAAAATAATATAATCTCGACCATATAAAAAAAGCATCAAGATAAGGTATTGGAAAGTACCTATCTTGGTGCTTTTTAGCTTATATAGAAGTCTTTATTATTGACTCTTTATAATTTGTTGATCTTATCGATGAAAGTATTTATTTTTTCAGATAATGATTGTTTTATTGTATGAAACATGTCATGAATCGTGGCTTTCTTTCGGAATAAAAACAAAAGAATCAAAATCAAAACAACAACAGGAATGCCCCATTTCAAAACATTCATCCAAAAGCTTGCAGCTGTATTGCCTTCATAATTAGCCTGAAAGCTGTTTCCAGTCAATTCAAAATCGCAAAGATCATGGATATTTTCATCTGAATGAACAAGTTCGGAGATCGTTTTTGTCGATGTATTTTGTTTTGTCTTGTTCTTTACATTGTGTGCAGGTGTAATAGACACTGAAATAGATTCTTTTGGATTGATCGAAGCAAAAATATAATGACCAGATAGTTTTTTACCATTTTCATTGAAAGGCAATGCAATTTTATCCGAAAAATTAATTTTTCTACCAGCAGTCAGGGAAAAATGCTCTTTTGCAGTCATTGCACTGTTCTTAAACAATGCTGAAAAATCCTTATTACATTCAGAGATACTTCCTGTTTGTACAAAAGATAAAGTAATAGTTTTGGTGCCACTTAAAGTTACATCACTGATCGTAGGTCCCTGAAACTGTTTTTTGAGGATGGATAATTGATGAGTGGTGATCATTTTTCTAAAGGAAAAAGAAACCTTGCGTCGGATATCTTTTGATGTATTCCACACAACAGCAATCTCATATTTAGAAATGGGTTGTGTAATGGAAGAAGTAAAACTGATTTCTTTGTCCTTGATCGAGTCATTAAAAATCTGTTTACCATTAAATGTATAAGTGACAGGGACACTTCCTTTTTTGGAAAGAAAGTTTGATACGTCCAGAGATTCCTTGTAATTGATCTTAAGTTTAAATGGATTGTCCTCACTGCATGTAGAATTATAGGTCCCAAAGGAACTTTTAGAGTGAAGAACAGATCTTGTTTTCTGTGCAAGATCAGAAAAATTATTAGCATTAAAACTTATACATAAAGTTTTTCCATCGGAAGTATTCTCCCATGTAATATCATTTCTATCAAAATAAGAACGGATCTTTCCGGAATTTTGATCTAATGTTTTCTGTGGAATATTAAATTTTATTTTTCTTGTAAGTTTTCCAGAGTTTTCCGTTATAGTATCAATATCAATCGATGATAATGGAACATATGTCATCTCATTAATGTTGATCTTATCTTTTGTCTCATAAGTTTTTCCAAGGAAGGAAATTTGAGTTGTTTTTAAATCCCATAGGTCGGATGAAGAGTCTTTATCAATATATTTTTTCTCATATAGTGCTGTGTAAAGCCATGTCATTAAATCTTTAGATGTAAAGTTTTCTTTATAAATAAGCCCATTTACAAATGGAGAATCTCCATATTCATAAGTGATATCCGGCGAAAAATTAAGAAGATCACTAACTTTTTTCTTATAATCATCCAGAGATGAAAATCTTAGATAAAATGTATAAGTATCATTCTCACCATCTGAAGATGAAGTATAAGTAAGAGAATCTGGGCAAGATTCTTTGATCAGTTTGTTAAGATCTTCTTTACTTCCTTTGAAATACGCATTAAAATCGCGGGAAGAAAAGGTACAAGACATTGTTCTTGTACCTGAAAAGTCTTTATTGAGTTTTATCTTGCTGCTAAGGTTTACACCACATCCGCTTAAAAGAAGCAGAGACAACAGCATAGTTAAAAGAAAAACTTTTTTCTTCATATATAAGGTTCTCCTTATTATTTGAGATCTGCTAAATAAGCATCATTGATCGCAATAACTTTTTCCATAGCATCGTGCCCTGGAGCTCCGATCGTATTACGTTTTTCAACACATGTTTTCATGCTGATCGCTTCGTAAATATCTTCTTCAAAAACAGGGCTGATCTTCTTATATTCTTCAAGAGACAGATCATCTAAAGGAATCTGTTTGTCGATGCAAAGAAGTACAAGTTGTCCAACGATTCCGTGAGCATCACGGAAAGGTACTCCATGATTTACAAGGTAATCAGCAGCATCTGTTGCGTTTGTAAATCCATGTTTTGCACTGCCTTCCATCTGTGGTTTGTTAAATGTCATAGTCTTCATCATTCCATTAAATAAAGAAATACATCCTTTGACAGTATCGATCGCATCGAATGTAAGTTCTTTATCTTCCTGCATATCTTTATTATATGCTAGTGGAATTCCTTTCATTGTTGTAAGGATAGAAGTTAGAGCTCCATATACACGTCCTGTCTTACCACGAACTAATTCAGCAATATCAGGATTCTTCTTCTGAGGCATGATACTGCTTCCTGTACTGAATCCATCGTCGATAGATACGAATTTATATTCATTAGAGTTCCAGATGATAATTTCCTCGCTGAAACGGCTTAAATGCATCATGATCGTAGATAAAGCAGATAAAAGCTCAATTACATAATCACGGTCGGATACAGAATCCATACTGTTTAGTGTAGGACCATAGAAATCAAGCAGAGAAGCTGTTTGTTCACGATCTAATGGGTAAGTTGTACCTGCAAGAGCACCAGCTCCAAGAGGACAGTAGTTCATTCTGTCAAAAATGTCATTTAAACGGCTGTAATCTCTCTTAAACATTTCCATGTAAGCTCCGACATGATGAGCAAGAGTGACTGGCTGAGCCTTTTGAAGATGTGTAAATCCAGGCATAAATGTATCAATGTGTTCTTTCATGATACCATGAAGTGTTTCCATTAATTCTTTTACTAAACCTTTGATCTCAACAATTTCATCTCTTGTATAAAGTTTCATATCTAAAGCAACCTGATCATTACGGCTTCTTCCAGTATGAAGTTTTTTACCGACATCACCGATACGATCGATAAGATTTGCTTCTACAAAGCTGTGGATATCTTCATATTCACTTGTGATCTCAACAGCTCCAGATTCGATATCATTTAAAATACTATTTAAACCATCAATAATCTGATCACGTTCTTCTTCTGTTAATACACCAACACTTGCAAGCATCGTAACGTGTGCAATACTTCCGCGGATGTCCTGTTTATAAAATTTCTGGTCAAAGGAAATAGATGCGTTAAAATTGTAAACTAACTGATCTGTTTCTTTTGTGAAGCGACCGCCCCATAATTGTGCCATAAGTGTTTTCCTCTTTTCTGTATATATTTTTATTTTTTATCATAAAATCAAATGAATTTACTTTTCTATTTTACATGAAATAGCAGTATTTTGCTACAAATTTTTCAAATCAAAGGAAAAAATTGAGGGATTCTTAAGAAAAAATAAATAAGATTCTCCTTAATAA
>NZ_JAGTTT010000014.1:0-66259 GCF_018223505.1 Anaerostipes sp. Marseille-Q3525 | reverse complement strand
GACTGACTTTAAACGAAAAACCATCATTTATAAGCCTTGAATCGTTGGATGATATAACACCATATGATTCTTCATTAGTTCTTTTCCATTTCCACTGTATATAAGCGCTGTCGCCAAATACTTCTTTTAGTTTTTTCATATCTGTGATTCTCGTTTTTCCATGATAAATAACGACTGATAATATTGTTGAAACCGTATTGTTTTTAAATACGAACCCTTGTGACGATTCAACACACAGTATAGTTGAAATCTCATCTCTGACATTTTCTATATCCGTTTGAATATTTCCTATAGATGTATCTGTATAGCTATTTGCATCATCAACTGCATTTTGAGCTTCACTTTTTAACATCTCTAAAATATAAATGAGTCCATTATTATCAATATTATTGTATCTTGGATTTTTCACTATCCATCACCTCTATTCCATACGCTTAAACATATAGCACGTTATGTATGGCGGCATATTTTCAGCGTTTCCATTTCCATAACTTCCAGAAGTTCCACCTCCAGAAGAACTCTGCGTAATTGCATGATTATGTGTTGCTGTAATTGTGAATCCGTCGGTTGTCCCATCTGCACTATTTGATGCATAACCATGTTTTTCCTTGCTTTGTCTTACCTTGCACATTCCAGATGCTCCATATGCTGAACCTTTGGACTGTGAAGCGATGTTATACATACTTCCTGTCAATTCTTTGGTATTCACAGATATCGTGTGCTTATGATTTGGCGTACTGTGAGTATGTTTCTGCATGTATTTACTTCCGCCTGTTTTTTCAGCAATATCAAATTCTGTCTGTGTTGTATCCACACAAACAGGAACCCTTCCTGATCCCCATATCTGCCATCTGCCTCCGAATTTCTTTCCTGGATCTTCATTTACAGTTGACATATAGATACTTCCGACCGGATAACTTGCAAGAGCCATTTCATTACGCAATGCTATCAGTTCATCTTCAATCGACTGCATGATCTCTGCTGTTATAACTGTCTTTCCATCTTCATATGCATGCGGTGTAAAAGCCATTTTAATTCCCTCCTACTGTATATTCATATTCCTCCAAGCCGTCTTTTATCTTGAATATAATATTTGTGATCTCTTCGCATATTTCTATTCCACTCCTGTTATCTACGCAGCCAACAACATCTCCTATTCTGCAATCATAATCTGTGATCGTCATTTCTGCCTTCCTGCTTGGTGATTTTGTCTCCAGCTCCTGAAGTGCATTCTCTATCATTGCTGCATAATGATCCAGCACTTTCACATAATACTTTCCTTCTGTCCATGATGGCGCTGTATCCAAAATAAATTTACTGTAATACAGATTATTGCTCCACGCTGGTATTGATACCCTCTGTGAATACACATAATAATATTTATTTCTCTGCCATCCTGGCGTACATGTTTTCTTTACATTGGAATAATATTTTTTTGTTCTCCATTTGGGAGCTTTATTTTTCTTTTTTCCTATTCCTTGTACTGCTACATATTTTTTGTTACTGATGTAAAAATAATTTTTAAAGTTATCTGCCCAGTCTGTCGGTTGCATTGTTTGCAATTTATACAATGGCTTTTCAATACCATTTACTTGTTGGTATGTATAACCTGTTCCATCGCTGTTTTTCACACGCTCATAGTAAATTGAATAGTTCTTTTCCCAATCCCATGGTTTGCTTGTGAGTAATTTATATGAATTAATCGTGTCGGCTGATACGCTAGAATAAGAACCGCCGTCAACTGTCGATGATTTAATATAATAATTTGCATACCCTGTATTCCAATCTTTCGGTTTGCTTGTTAGTTTTGTATATACTTCTTGTTGCGTTGCTTCAACCTCTTTGTATGAGCTATCATCATTTGTATAATAATCCATATAGTTTGTAGTCCAATCTGCCGGCCTTTCCTTCGTCAGTACATAATTTTCTGTTACAGATACGTCGGAAGATAACACCATTGTGCGTTCATCCACTCCAAAGATCAGCTGTTTTGATTTATCCAATATATATTCACTATCTTGTACTGGAGATTCAGACCTTGAATATTCCTGAACTCCACCATTTTCATCTGTAAACAAATGAATTACATATCTGTCCCCAGAATCTTCGGTTGCCTTACAGATCATGTGATTATATCCTAACCCATCATCTGTAATTTTGAAGCTGTAGGTGTTATTTCCCTGATATTGAATCTCGTCACTGTAATCGTCTCGCAGATCAGCGCTAATATGTACTTTTCTGTCATTTTTCACAACAAACACCGGAACTGCATTTACTGACTTTAGCAGCTGCACAATCGCATCATAAACATTTGTATACGATACAATTTGGCATTCTGGGATATCTAATTCCGTCGGATCACAAACAAATAAATCTTCCGAATCTGTCTGTTTCAACATTTCGCCTATGATATCCCCAGCATTCCCAGCATATACGATGAGTTCTCTTTCTCCTTCCAGGATTTTCTTTGCAAGAAGTCCTCTTGTGTTTGTTCCTGAATAGGTTACAGTGTCTTCTTCTGAATCACTTGCAACAGATTCAACAATTCCCATGTACTCTGTTCCAATAGCATACCACATGGATCTTTTTTCCATTCCAGAACCACCAGTTTCTACAGTTAATTCAAAATCTTTATTGCCAGCACAGTCATAGTCTAACCCGACACAATCGATAATTCCAACATCAACAAAATCTTTATCTGTATAGTTCAACTCCATAATGGTTCGCCCCTTTCCTCATAGATCGTAAATTCAAGTGCTGTAGAATCACTCCATTCTACACTGTTGATTCCAGGGTTGATCTTTTTAAAAATATAATAATCTGGATTACGATATCCAAATACATTCCTCTCATTTCCAGAAGAATCATGTAGAATACACGTTTTTTTTATTGAATCAATTTCCAGATAACTTCCTTCTGGTATCTCTTCATCAATGTTATAAATATTCTCGCCGATCTTTAAGAACGGCCATTCTGATGGGCCATTAATCCTGACTTTAAAGTTGCATGGAATCATTAGCGGATTCTTTACATACGCTGCATCCATATCGCCCTCTTCACTATCAATGAGTGCTGTATGATTTAATACTGCTGATCCTGCCAGCATGTAACCAGTTACCGCATTCAACATAGAGATACTTCTATCAATTTTATAGTTTCTTTCTGCAATCCAGTTTGGATATTCTGTCACTATCTTAAATTTTCTGTCCGTCATATAAAATAAATCCTCATATTCTTCATACGAACTTGAGAAAAAGTAACACGATAAATAGGTGTCATTCACATATAGTCTTCCCGGCTGCATCTTGTGGACATCAAAAAACAAGATATCTTCTATGTCTCTGCATAACTGTGTAAATTCTGCTTTGCTGTCTGCCACTAATGAAACCGTTAATTCTTTTTCTTGTACTCCCTTATACATTTTTTTCACTTTACCGCCGAAAATCATGCTGGTAGCACTTGAGTACGACCATTCATTATCAAACAAGGTGTCTATATCTTGAATGGCTATCTTGTCACTTAAAAAATCTAATTTCTTTCCATCAGAATTTACATAATAAATATTCATTACTTAAGCTCCTTGATCAATCTTGCAATTTCTCTTTTATCTGCTTTCACAATAATATTCTGCCTTGCACATGCTTCTGCAATTTTATTCGCTAATGCATCAATATCAATCCATACAGCTGACATTACCGCATCTTTGATCATATTCATTAAAGTTTGAGTTCCGGCCACTACCTCACTTCCTGCTTCGCCAGCACCTAAAAATTGGCCTCCAGAAGCTCCAAAAATTGTAGGACTATTCAAGATAACAGGCTCGTTCATTGCTTTTGCATACCACTGTACCCCAAACCCTGTAGGGTAGGATATCGTTTTACCCAGTATCTTTTTAGATCCCATTTTTAGGCTGAAATGTGGGAGTTTAGGAAGTGTTGGTGTTGGAATCTTCAACTTCAATTTATCAAAGAAGCCTTTGATCGTTCTTATAATTTTTTCAACTGCATTTTTTGCAGTCTCTACTGGATGCGTGATTGCATATCTCACTCCATTAAAAATACTAGTTGCTTTTGATCTTATGTTGTTAAAGGTTGCAACTGTACTTGAAGCCATGGAATGAAATCCGCTTTTTGCATTACTCGCTGTATTTTGAACTGCTGTTGCAATTTTTGCTCTCGTTCCATTCCAAATCGTCGCCGCATTGGTTCTGATTCCTGTAAATATCGTAGAAACATTCGTTCTCATGGCTGTAAATTTTGTTCTTGCACCATTGGCTATATTCGTACATGTATTTCCAACCGAGCTTTTCAAATTATTCCACGATGTTGTAATGGAATTTTTAAGATTGCTCATAGTAGTCTTTATTTTATCCCAATTTTTAGCAAGTAGTGTTCCAGCTGCAACAATCGCTGTAATCGCAACAATCGCAATACCAATCGGCGAAGCTAAAGAAGCTATTGACGTAGCAAGTCCTACTGCCTTGATTGCCATCAATACACCCTTGAATGCCATGATCACAGGAATTGCCGCTGCACCTGCTGAAACCGCCACACCTAAAGCCGTAGCAACCGTTTTCACAGGCTGGGGCAATGATGAAAACACATTAGAAAGAGTCGTAACCCCACTTGCTACCGGAGGAAGTACTGTATTACCTATCTGGGCAAGCTGTTCCCCAAATGGTGCAAATGCATCCTTGACCTTTCGCACATTTCCCTCAAGCTGTTGCATCGGTGTAGTTGTCGTGTCATTCATTTTACTTGCTTTTCCAGAAACATTATCGTAAGCATTTCCTACCGATGTTAAAGAGCTTATAACCTTGATTCCTCCATCTTCTGCTAACGTTCCAAATGCGGTACTTGCAAGATTCATTTTTTCCTGCTGCGTTTTCGCTTTATTGATGTCATTGACGATTGAGTCGATCACATCTTTCTGGCTGCCTTTTCCGTTTTGCCATGCTTGGAATAATTCCTGTGTCTTTGTTGAATACTGGCCAATACTATCTCCTATTGTTCCATCTCCGAGCCTTGTTGTTACTTCATTAATCGCATCATTTACCTTGTCAAGATTGTATGCGCCTCCATCAAGACCATTTTGTAAAAGCTGAAAATACTCACCTGCAGAATAGCCAGCTTCTGCAAACTTTCCAGAATACTCTGATAGATTGTCTCCTAATTCATCTGTTTTATCTAAGCCGTTTTGTGTTCCAGCCACCAGATAATCCATAGCTGTTTGTGCATCCATTCCAAAATGCTGCATCAATGAATTAACACCTCGAAGGGATTCATTCATGTCGATTCCATATGAATCTTCTAATATCATTGCCTGCTGTGTGATATTACTTAACGTTGTATTATCAAGATCACCTAGCTGTTTTTTTACATTTAAAACTGCATTTCCGACAGACTCTATAGAATCTCCAAAGCCACTCTCATAAATTTCCTTGATCACGCTCGCTGATTGATCTGCTGCCTTTCCAGTTTCGTCAAAATAGGATGTAACTTTTGTTGTTGCGTTTTCAATATCTGCGTATGTTTCATAGGATGCGTTTCCAATTTCTTTAATCTTATCCGCTGCGCCTTCCAAAACATCCGCAGTATCCATCAATGCTCCTGATCCTGCTGCATCTGCAATAGATTGAAGATCATTTTTGGCATCATTTGCTCCGTCTCCAATATCTGATAATGCCTGTGATAATTCACCTGCTGCATTATCAGCCTCTTGCATCTTGTTTTTACTTTCCTGAAGCTGCTGTCCTACCTTAAGAAATTCATTTCTCATTTTTTCTGCTTCTGTTGATGTTTTCCCGTACTGTATGACAGCATTTTTATATTCAGCTTCAAGTCTTGATACCTCTTCTTCTTGCTTGCTGATGACGTCCTCTAACTGTCCCAATGCGCTGGAAGCCTGCATTGATGAATCCTGTTGTTTTTGAAGCGCATCATTCGTTTTATTGATATCGGCTTGAATGCCATTTTCAACATTTTTACATCTGCTAAGTGCTGCTTCTAAATTTTTTGCCTCATTCGAATTTTCTCCAAAAATATTTCTGGCAAGATCTAACTTCTGACTGGTTGCTTCTGTCTTTTGTTTCGCCAGTTCCATCTCCTGATTCAACATGGAAAGTCTCTGTTTCATTCCATTCTGACTTTCCCCATTTGCCTTCATTTCAGAACTGTTTTCTTTCAGCTGGGCACGTAATACTTTCAGGTTTTTCTCTGATTCTCTGATCTCATTATTAAATTCTGATGCATCTGCTGTAAATTTTACTTTTGCTTCATTTTTAGCCATTTTCCAATACCTTCTCTCTTACATACGTCTTCCAGCTTTCATAGGCTGCAATATTTTCCGCTAAAGAACGCAAAAAAGAAATATCAGAGTCCCAAAAGGTTGTCTCTGATATTCCCAACATGCGTACATAATATGTAAAATAATCCTCAATCTCATTGAGTTGAAATTTAGGAAGTTTTATCTTACTATTGCTTGATTTGGTCAGCCTTCTAAAGGCTTCTGCAAAATCTCTTTTTTTTTCGGCTGAAGTCTTATAACGATGTCTGATAATTCTTCTCGGTTCACTGGGAGAATTTCAAGAAAATCTTCAAATGGCATACATTCCTGGTCAATGTTTCCACATTTATAAGCCGCATATAACATCATTGCGACTTCCATTTCATCCTGTGCACCTTTGTTTGAAATTTTCATATATTCATCGTATGTTTTTTTATCTTTGTTTCTTAACAGATATAAATTTTTAAAATTTAATGTCATTTTTACAATGCTTCCGTCCATCATTTCAGCATCAATGATCGTATTTACTGCCATCTTACTCTCCTCCCTCTACTGGATCTGTAGCCTCATCTTCACTTGCTGGTTCCGTTGCAGCTACTAAAGATGAATCAAATTTCTTCATCCAGTCTTGCTTCATCTTCTCATCCGTATCTTCCTGAATGATCAACTGATACATACCAATTCCTGTTGAATCTGGGTCTACAGATACTGTCAATTCAACTTCCGCGATCTCTTCTGCATTGGTTTCTACTTTTCGGCTGATTCCCTCTTTTACGGTACAACATGGATATGCCTTTAATTTTACATTTCCATCTTCATCCTCTACTTTTTCTGTCATACAGAACTGCTCATGCACTGATAACGTTCCATATGCCGTAACTCCATCTTTATATCCATCCACATACATACCAAACATCTGATCATAGACATCTTCTCTGATATGTGCTGTGATTTTGACTTCCCCTGCCCCTGTTGCCTTGGTTCTTGTCTTCCATGGCATATTTCTCTTATTCTTTGTAACTGTTCGAACTTCCATGGATTCCTCGGCAGTTCCAAGCGTGTCCATAATGACAGCTTCTGCCTCATCTCCAAAGCGGATACCCCACTCTGTGATGTCATATTCTGAAAAAATCTCACTATATTTTACTGACATTTATCTTCCTCCTTCGATTTGTTCTATTAGTTTCTCTGTTATCTCATCAACGATCTGTGTCTGACGGCTCTGGGCACCTCTTAGCATAAACTGTTGATTTCCCTGATGATGTTTTGTGTTGCTTCCATCGTCTGGAAAATAAAGATAATGATATGCTGGATTTGTTTTCACTGTTACGCTTAAATTTCCATTTTCCTGTGTAAATGGCTGTGATGTACTTGCCGGACTCTTCTTTCCACTCCAGTTTCTTCCTGAACTAGGTAAAATCCTCTGAATCCCTTCTTTGATCAGTTCTGATCCGGATTCATGTAATACTTCATTGATTGCCTGTTCTGGATCTGATGCACGCACCATAAGCTCGGTCAGATCATCTAATTCCTTATAATCAATTTCTGTTCTTGCCAATTGCATCACCTCTGAAAATAGCTTTTGTAAGCATTATCGTGGCAATTTCTACAACTACATCTGTATTTCCTTTCCTTGCATAACTAAAAGAGATATCGTCATTTATTGCTAATTTGATTCCTTTGATTTCTAATACTTTTTGCATTACTTTGTAAATATATCCTTCCGGTATAAAGTCCTCGTGGATAATATGTACTGCGTAATACTCGTTGAAATCTCCTTTTGCCTTTCCGGTGGTCTTTACGTTTACCCTGTTAAATACAAAATAGTTCCATTTCTTTGTACTGCCTTGAGGAAGCAATCCATAAGCAACATCTTCCATTGGAACATCTTCGTATCTTCGAAGTTCTTCCAGCTTTTCTCGTATCTCATTAAGCAATATCACACACCTCCTCCAGATACAGATACATTTCCTGATTAGCTCTGTCATAATCAATATTGATCACACTATAAAGTTTATCATTTACGATCACTTGATGTTTGTTTTCAATATGCTGATACAATGGACAGCAAACTTTTAAAGATAATGTCTTATCCCTTGCTTCTGCCCATTCCATATCTTCCATCCGTTTTGATCGTTCCTCGTAAGCAAGCTTCACAATAAACTCCATGTCGTCCATCGTCTTCGAGCTTACCACTGCACCAAAATCATTATTCTTTCTTTTGACCTGATAAGCACTTAAATATCCATCATTATACAGTTTGTTCTTTTGCATATTTCACCTCATACTTTAATCGAAGCTGTAAGATATCGTTCAAATATCTCATATCAAAATCTTCTACGCAATTATTCCTGGCATATCTGCAATAATTCAAGAACAAACGTCTTTCCTGTCCTGGTGCCAGATAATCAGCATCAGCCTCTTTTACTCCCAGTTTATAGTTCATTGTGGGAATAGCATCGGCCACCAATGTTTCTATCTCCTTATCTGTATCAGGATCACTCCAAGTGATCTTTAATTCATTTTTTACGAGCTTTATTAGTTCTTCCATGCAATTCCCACCTTTTTTTGATTATTCAGTCTTTACTGCTGCCTGTGTTGCTGCAGCTGTAACCTGTTTTGATAATACTGTGATATATGCCGGATCTAAGTTGCTAATATCCAGTAATACCGCTACTGTATTATCATAAGCTCTACCCATTCCATACATCTTGATCTTGAACACTCTCTTGTCCTCTAAGAACTTAAATTCATCAGAAAACTCGATCACACCTTCTTTTGCTCCACCGATTCCCATGAAATATTCTTCTGGAAGGCAAAGAATGGCCTCTCCCTCGCTCAATTCATTGGATACCTCAACATCTGTTGGGAATGGGAATAAATTTGTTGCATATGTTCCTGATGCCGTTAATACTGTTGTTGCTGGCATTACCTTTGTAAGATAATCCGTCATGTTAGTAATCATCAGTACCTTATCAAATTTTCTGGAATGTCCTTTTTCACTTTTTACTAACTTTGCAACCAGTTTTCCATACTCTTCTGGAAGAAAAGAAGTTACGTTGATCTTTTCTTTTCTTGGATAGCCGTCACTTGATGAAATAGATACTCCCTCGTGGACATCTCTGTCTAATCCAACCGGACAATTCTTACCGTTTCCGCTTACTACCGCCTGTTCAAGTGCACATAACAATGAATCTTTTAAGAATGTTCTTAAGTAGTTGTCTAAGAATGTTGGTCCAAGATCCAGCATATCTTTTTCAATCATTGTATACGCTGTCAATTTGCACTGATTTACTTCGATCACTTTAAATCCTGATGAGATTTCCTGTGTGATCTCGCTGTTAATCTCACCCCATACTGCATTTTTCTTTGAGTGATCATTCAAAATCCATCTTGTGAGATATGCAACATTCTGAAAATTAATTCTGTTTAATAATGGATGCTCATCTACCAGATCACGATAAACATCCTCAATAATCGTTACTGGCATAATATCACCGTTTAACAGATTTTTTAATTCCTGCATCGGATGTTCTTTTTTTCCTGCTTCGATCATTTTTTCATAATATCTTGTTTCTTCTGATGTCAGCTGGCGGTAACCTCTCTGCGCAAGAATCACTTTGTTTCCATCAGCTTCTACATAGTCCTGTTTTACACACTCAACAACCGATTCATGAAAATCATTCCATGCCTGTTTGATTGCTTTTTCATCGCCTTTTTTCATTGCATCTGATAATGCTGCAAGTGCTTCCTGTTTATTTCTCTGTGTAATTGATAACATTATTTCTTTCCTCCTATAAATCTGTTAATGCATTAAAAAAAGATCGGAACATCTGCATATTCTGATCTTTACCTTCGTCTGAATCATCTTCACTCTCTTTTTCTGGATCTTCTTCCGGATCATCCGGCTCTGGATCTTTTTCTGAATCATCCTGTTCTGGATCTTCTTTTGTTTTATCGTCCTTATGCGAATTATTTAATTCTTCATTATCTTCCTCCTTATTTTCGTTATTCTCCAGAGCTTTCGCAAGGATCATTTTTTGCAAGGTCTTTTTTGCACTCTGACTTGCTTTATCACTCTTTTTATCCCCAATGATCGTTGTTGCAAAACCATACTCTAATGCTTCTTCTGGTGAAAGGAATGTTTCTGCATCTAGTAAAGCTTTTAGCTCTTCTTCACTGATGTTAATATGTTCCATATATGCTTTTACAGATAAATTTGAAATTTTATCCAGATCATCGGCTTCTTTCCTTAACTGATCAGCATTACCACTTGTATAGGTCCATGCATTATGAATCATAAGTAATGATGCATTATTCATGATTCTTTCATCTCCTGCCATAAAAATGACAGATGCAATAGAACAAGCCATGCCATCACAGACTGTTTTAACTGCTGCCTTGTGACGTTTCAAAGAATTGTAAATTGCAATCCCTTCTGCAACCTCTCCGCCATAACTGTTTAGGTAGACATTGATCTGTTCCACATCCAACCCTTCAATTTCTTTTGACAGATTGTAGGCTGACACATCTTTCTCTGTCCATGGATAAGATGTAATGTCTCCATAGATATTTATATTTGCAGCCTTTTGATCTTCATCTACATACAATGCATAATATTTATTTTTCATTTGTTCCCTCCTCATTAATCGCTTTCATTGCATCTTCAATCTTTGTGTAATTCTTTGTCATCCAATGCTGCCTTGACCATTTAGTATTTAAAGGCTCTCTCCCTATTTCCTCTCGAATCTCATCAATGCACAGGTTTCCACTCGCAAGCAACTTGTCCATTGCATTTGACAGATCGAAAATATCTCTATGTATGATCTTTCCTGTATCTACACGATAATACTCTCCTGATTTCCAATTACGAACACCAGCTCTCTTATTCAGTACTTCCTGGATCATATCTGCAACAGGATCTACACTAAATGTCAGAAATACTTTCATGATCTCATTCATATTTGTAATATTCCCTGTCATTAATGTCATTGGAATATGCAGCGCATTTGCTACCATCTCGAACATATCTTTTCTAAGATTGATCATCTCTGCCGATGATGCTGTTCCTGATGACTGCTCATCTTTTTCCAATACGCGGCCTACAAATTCTGGATAAACTGCATTTTCTGATGATATGTATGTTTCTATCTGCTTTTGTAGATAATTTGTAAATTCCTTTTGAAATTCTTCATCTCCAGCCTGAACATTATCAATTTTCAGCTTATATTTCACGCCATTGGCGCGTTTAAAAGCATTCGCAGCACTTTTTAACAGCTTTCCATATTCTTCTCCAATACCTGCCATCAAAGAATTGATTCCTGCATCATGCCATTTGAAATGATATAAATTTTTCGCTTCATAGTTTCCCGGAAACGTAAATTCATTAATACTTATATTGGAATAGACATCTCCATTGATAGAATCCTGTTTTGCAAGCGGGCAACTATCTACACAATAAAGATTCCCTTTGTGCTCAACAACATAAGCTCCTTCGTTCTGTCTGATTGCCTTATTGATCACATCATGCCAAAATTCACTAGAACTCTGATTTGGATTCGGCGATATATTTAAAACATAATAATCATCTTCCTGTACCTCTTTGCCATTTACAAAAGTTTTAATCTCACTTTTTGCAACTGCATTCGATATCAACGTGATTCCTGTGTAAAGTGCCAGCTCTTTATAATACAATTCCGGCGATACACTTATCGTTACTGTATCAGGACCAGTGATCTGTTTCGTAGGAAACCACTTTCCTAAAAAATCTGTAAAACTCATTTTCCCTCCTAAATATTAAAAACCATCGTAGGTATCTTCGGCGGTTTCACTTTCTCTTTTATCTCATCTTTTATCGTAGCTGCTGCCACAAATGCCATAAATCCATCTGTTTTTCTGTAGTGTTCTTCCTGCTTTCCATACTCATAATTGATTCCTTTACTTACTTTTTTGGCATTGTTTGTATACCATCTCATGATCGGACAGTCTCCAAACACTATCTTATGATTTATGAACATTGAATTTATTAATACAGATACTTCCTGAATATTACTTGGTCTTACAGGAAACACATTTTTCTTTTGATATGCTTCAAATCCTATCTCGCTTAATGCTTTATTCATGTATGCATATCTATATTTATCAATTGCAATCTTCTTTATCCTGCACTTATATTTTTTCTGAATAGCTTCAAACCAATCGGCCACATAAGAGGCTGGAATTTCCACATCATCAACATAGATCACATCTCCATCTGTTGCCCATTGATCTATCGGAGTTCTTTCCTTGATTCCTCTAAGATCTTTTGACCTTGTGCATACAAACGTCTGCTGAATCCAGTAATATTTATCCCGAATCTTAAATAATAAACCACATGAAGTAAAATCGTCAGAAGATGAATAATCCACTCCTCCAACACATTCCAAACCTGTTAGATCTGGAATCTCCTGATTCGTTGCTTTGATATCTTCCCATGAAGCCACTTCAATATCTCTGTTCCCTATTGGAAAATTACAACGTTTTGCCATGTATTCCATGTAATATTCTGGTTTAAACGGCATATCAGAAATCTCTTTCATGATCGTTCGTTTTAAACTAGGCATATAATTGATACTTGGATTGGCTTTGACCATTTTATTTATGTCATTCCACTCTTCTTCCTTTTCAATCTTGCACCAAAATACCAATGTTTGATTGTCTGGGTTATATTTCTCTAAGATCAACCTGTTCTGGTCTTTCTCTGCATCCAAAACTCCGCCTCTGATATGTCCATCTGTTGTGATCGTGATAATTCTTCCATCTTTTGTCTTACCAAGACCAGATTGCAATGTATTAATATTTTGTGTATCAACATATTCATGTTTTTCGTCAAAAATAAGACAACCTGAACGTTTTGAATCTTTTCCTCGTTTGGATGAAGTATTAAATACTAGAATGCTTTTTGTTATTTTCCCTTTGATTTCCTCTTTTGTAGCGTAATAATTTGATTTCAAAGCCCTGCGATATTTCTTTTCAGGGTTTTCAGTTACGATTTCATAAACATCCTTAAAACTTCTTTTGGCCTGATTCTCTGAATTAGCCAAAATATCAATATCATAGTGAGGAATCCCATGAGCTGGAGACAAAAAATAAAAGCAAAGAAATGAAATAAATCCATTTTTCCCTGCTCCTCTTCCAATGATGATCCTTATTTCTGTAAAATAAATGTCATCTGTTTCTTTATATCTGACTCCTACGATCAACGTAAACAAAAATATTTCCCACTCCATCAGATCATATGGAAAATACTTTTGTAATTCCAAGCCTTTTTCTACTCTTGCTTCATCAATATAAACATCTTCTCTCTCTAAAACTGGTATGACATTGTTGAAGATCATTTCTTCCTGTTCCTGGCAATGCTCAACCTTGTTTTCAATTATCATTGACATATAAGGGTCTAAATATTTACTATAGCTCTTCAAAGATATCATCCTTATCAATTTCCACTGGACGAAGTCCAAGGAAATCGAGTATACTCCTCATTTCTTTTGTGATCTGCCTCTTTTCTTTTGACAAATCAATCTTAAAACCCTTCTTTAATTTGCCATTTATTTCCCCTAAACTGTCATAATAACCCATGTATTCATCTACCTGGTCTAAAAGATATTTTTCTGATATTCCTCGATCCTGCAAAGCCTTGATAATTGTAGCTTTTGTCTCCCTTTTTAACATTTCTTCTTTGCTTGGACGAGCCACAATTATCACCCACTTTCGCTACTTTTTTCGAATTTTTGATTTTTCTCTGGATGCCTGCCCATCCCCCGTTGTACAGCCCTTCCCAAAATTTTAGGGGTTAGGGGGGGTGTGGGGGTACTACCATCGTTCTTCTGTGATCGGTTTCGGCTTCGGTTTATACTTCATGCGACCATGCACCTTATCGTGGCAGTCGTGGCACAAAGGAATCAGATTCTTATACTCAATCCCTTTGTATTTGTATGTCTTACTCAATGCCAACCATGGATATTTTTTTACATGCTGCACATGATGTACTGTCTCTGCCTTTGTTACCTTTCCTGACTCTCTGCACATAGCACATTCATAATTGTTTTCTTTTAATACTTCTTCTTTTAAATGTCTCCATTCTTTTGATTTATAGAAACTGTATAATCTATTTTCTTTTATCAGTCTCTCAATCCAATTTGTTAATTCTTCTCTTGTAATCTTGTTCACCTTCCTTTTGGATACAAGAAAAGCACATCAGATATATTCCAATGTGCTTTTCTTTCTTTTAATTTTCTTCTACCTTTTCAATGAATTCATTCATCATCTTTGTCAACTGTCCAGCTTGACTTACTCCAGCTTTCTTACACGCTTCTGCAAATGCTTCCACTGTGTCTTTCTTAAGCTTGTAACTCTTTGCTACATATCCTGCTTTCTTATTCCACTTTGCACTTGCTTTTGTCTGTGCGTTTGCTTTACTTTCCATGTTTTACCAACCTCACAATCTTTGGAACTACATCGATTAATTCAAGGATTGATGCAAATAACAACGTTAGTGTTGTGTAGATGCTTCTCTCTCCGAACTGCAACATGACTGCAAAGAGTAATACCATGTCGTAAAAAGTTATCTTCTTCATTTCTTTTTTAAGCTAATGTGTGTTATACTATTGTTACAAAGGATCGGGAGATTTCTCTCCCTTTCCTCTGTTGTTTTAACTAATAGGGCTTTATTAGTTAAGAGCTTGTATAAGTTGAGCTATCGCACTTAACAGTAACGCAACTGCTGTTATTGCTTTGATGATCAACTTTGCAAGCTTTTTCTTTTGTTTTTTCTTCATTAGCTTTCCTCCTTTCATACTTATATTATACTATAGTGTGTACACTATGTCAATACTTTTCTGAAAGAAGTTTTTTAAATGGATCTCAAGGGGTTCGAACCCTTGACCGATCGGTTATGAGTCGATTGCTCTGACCAACTGAGCTAGAGATCCATGATTTTAATCATAAAAAGACTCGGGGTCCGAAGATCACCCGAGTTCGTTCAATGAAAATATATGAGAAAAAGAACACCCTATGAAGAATCACTTCATCTAATCGTTCTAGCTTATATATTACACTATTTTTTGCGAACGTGACCGAACATTTTCTAATTTTCTTGAAAAAATCTTGCATTTCTCATTCTACAGCTGTCTTCTGTATAAGCTATTTTTCTTTTGGGATGCAGCTGGTTCATCTTATGTGCTACCTGCAGCCACGTCATACCATCAATGTAATAAAATCTAAACATCATTCTTAATTCACTTTTCTTGATGCTGTTTATGTATTCTTCTGCTTGGTTCATAAGATTCAAAAGTTCATTTTCTTTTTCGAGCAGCATTGCTTTTCGCCTGTTGAGCAATAATCTCTTTCGGCTAAGTTCTGGCATCGGCATTCCTTCCACCACAAAATGTTGTATTCCGCCCATTCCTCCCGATACCGTATCTTTTACAGTTCCTTCTTCTCCAATCTTCCAGATCTGCTTTTCAGTCTCTGTGATTCTTCTCCTTAAATCTTTAATTTCTTCTTTCATGTCACAATATTGGATCAGTACGTTCTTGTCCACGTTCTCCCCTCCTGTTATCTGCTGCCTTGTTTCTTTTATCGGCACAAATGCCCATGCAATTTTTCTGCACAGGCTTTGCGTTGATTTACCATACTTTTCTACCACTCTTTTGTTTCATTAAATTTCTCTTATAAAATTTCCCTCTTGTGGTAGATGAATAGTATTTATCTCTATCTTCTTTCTTTTTCTGTCTGATTGCCTGCATGCTTAACTTCCAGGCAACAAATTGTGTACACTTTCTTCTACACTCTATCCGCTTTTCTCTTTGTTCTTCTGAATCACATTTAAAACATGGACAGTCTTCATATCCCATTATGTATCATTCCTTTCATTTAATAATAATTGGCTTTATATCTACAACGTCATAAAAATTAGGTTTTGCTCCAATCTCTTTGATATAGTCTTCTACTAGATTCGTTAATTTTTCCTCGTATTTATCATATATTTCTTGTCTTTCTTCTATATCCCTTACAGACAGATCCCAGTCTTCTGCATTATCTCCATAGTCAGAATACATTGCATCTTGTACATCTTCTAACACTCTGTCAAGAAACACTCCGCAACTAATATCTGGTTCCGTACATTTTCCGATGTAAATTGTCTGTCCAGGCTTAAATCCTTCTTTTTTAGCATCCTCAACACATTCTTCAATTGAATCAAATGTTCCTTTATAGTCTTCTGAAAAAATTCTATCTCTTTCCCATGCATATAAAACTTCTTTATCTGAATCTATCATGTTCTTCTTCCTTTTCTACTTTTTTAGTTTTAAATATTTCGATTGCCAGTACACTATTTTCTGGTCCATCTTCCACATATTCTATATTTACATCTAGTCCTTTTTCTGCAAGATACTCCGGAATTCCGAAGCTTACTCCGTGCGTATACATGTGAATCTTTCCTATTCTATCTCTAATTGTTCCCATTATTTTCTTTCTCCTATTCATATCTTCCTGCACTTGATCCGTATCGATGCCATGTTATTGCTTTGGAAACTTTTTTCCTCTGTAAAGTTTCTCTTTCAACTTCATCGATCACTTCATATCGGTATTTATTATCCCAGTATTCTATTAGTTGTCGGCTGATTCCTGTTTCTCTTGCCATCGCCTCACAGGTAATCCCATCATAGATCATATTTTTTACTATACTTTTTTTGTATTCTTCACTGTATTTTTTGCGATCTACTTTAGGTACTTCTTCATCCTTATATTGTTTAATCCATCTTTTCAATGTTTCTACACTAATATCCACTTTATCTGCAAACTCTTTTCGTGACGTTTCTGATGCTATAAGGACTCTTACCATCCCTCGTTTAAATTCCTCTGTATACTTCATTTTCCTTTTTCAGACAGCTTAGTTCTCTATCCGATTAACATTTTATCTTTGATCACTGTTCCCTTATTTTTTGCCCGATCGTATAAATTGTTATGATTCTTTTTTGTTTGTGATTTGCAATACTAAATCTAGATAAATCGATGAAATTTTTATCTGGAAAAATCTGAAAAAATATGTTTACATCCTGTTTCCTTAGTTAATAGTTACTTTAAGAATCCGGCCAGGTAGAGAACTAAGCTGTCTGTCTCCTTTCTGCCTGCTGCCGTGGCAACAGGCTTATGATTTGTTTCTTATGCGTTTTTGTTGTTGGTTACTGTGGTATATAAATCAGCTTAACTGATTGTGCACTTATTTTTATCTTTTATGACTCCCGTCATTTGATCCGTTAACGTTGTTTTAAATGCCAGATTATAGCATTGTTCTAATTCTTTATCTGTCATTTCTTTAAATGGTTTTTGAGTTAAATCACACATTGGATAACATTCGCAATTTTCCTCTGTACATCTTTGTCTTGAACAATAGTGTAGTAAGCTTTCTGTCATTTCTAATCCATTCATGCCTTATTACCTTCTTTCTCGCACCAGATACAGTTTTTATCACATTTCTTCCGTATTATAAATTTTTGAAATTTATCCGGGCACAACTTCATTTCTTTGATCTTCTTGCCTGTGATTTCACATACATAACCTTCAAATTCTTTCTTGTTTAACATTCTCTTACCTCTCAATATCTGTCAGTGCTAATATACAATAACCTTCTTTTAATCCTGCGAATCCTTCCAGGATATAGATAATTTCTTTTTCAAGGATTCTGCCTGTTGGTTCTCCATTATCCATTTCTCTATATTCGATCACATCCCCAAGCTGATATTCTCTATCATTCTTCTGTAGATCAAAAGGCTTTCTGCCTGTTTGCATGTCGTTGAAGAACATCTTAGCCAATTTGAGTTTATGCCTGTGATCATCTGCAACTGTTTCCGGAACTTCTACTTTGTTTGTCTGTTCGATTTTTACTTTCAAATCATCTGGTAAATATTCTGGAAAATCTTTTTCAATGCTTGTTTGGCCAACAACTTGTTCTTCTTGTTGCGATGTCGCAACTGGCTTAGATTCTGCTTTTGCCGGCTTTTTCGGTTCTTGCTTCTTTTCAACTTTTTTTGTTTCTTCTTCCTCTATCTCTCCGTATGCAGCTTTCCATGGATCTTCCGCCCCTAAGTCAAATGCCCGATCATACTCGCTTAGAATCTCACTCCATGTTAATTCCTGCACTCCTGAAACTCCCATGGTGCGGACTGTGATCTTTTCATCTTCGAACTTGATCGCCATAACTCCTTTTTTCATTAGTCTGTATCCTTCTGGGATAACTGCAGCTTTGATATCATCGATGCATTTTGCGTTAGCAATCTCGATCAATTCTTTTCTTCGGTCTGGTGATGCATATTCTTTTCTTAGGACCTCTTGAAATTTTGTTAATGTTTGATTGTCATCTGCTGCCTTTTCCATTCGCTTAATCTCTCGAATATCTTTTATGCTTGTCTGATCCGTTACAAGTACATAATCCTCTGGATCCATCGTTAACATTTCGGACAGTCTGCTTTTTCCAAGTCCAATAAATTCCTCTCTAAGTTCCAGACTGTTACCACCAACGCTGTACTTATCATTGATCGCCATAAATCTGCTTGTTGGAGATTTGGTTAATCCTAGCTCTTTTTCTGCAAATTCAAAGATAGTATTATATCCATCTTGTCTATATGCCTCCGTGTCTCTAATCTGCTTTAGTCTGTAGCCGATCGCTACGAAACTCTCTGCCAGGTGATTGAGTCGTCTTTTGATGTCTTCTTTGATGCTTATATACTCATTTAATGTGATCTGGTGATATTCTTCCATTATGCTACCCTCTTCCTTGCTCTTCTCTCAATTACTCTCTTGAATCCTTTTACAAATTGGTGTATTTCTTCTGGCACTGGATTATTATGTCTGTTGTTATATGCTCCGCGGTATTGCACAATCTCCATATTTTTAACTTCCATTGTGTAATACGATTGATCCTCTTCTCCTTTCTTTCGGATAAACAGGATATCTGTTTCGCCTTTCATAACACTTTTTACATATGTTCCTACACAATGATGTAAATTCTTTCCTTCATCTACGATCGCCTTCAGATTTTCAGGAACTATGATCTTATATTTTTTCGTTTCATAGTTGTACAATTCCTTCATTCCGGGAATACGTTTCTTGTACTGCTGCTCTTTTTCGTTATCATGCTTTACTTTGAGCATTTCTGCTAAATCATCGTGCTTGTCTTCAAGTTCCCTTGGAAATAACACCGCTTTATCTTTCATGTTATAATCTAATTCGTCAGCCATTCTTAGATAATCCCACCACGTCCCTGCATCGTGTCCTTTTTGGGTATAATGAGCTATTTTAGTGATCGTTGTATATAGCTTGAGTCCTTCGATATAATTTCCTGCATTGGACAGAGCAATAATCTCATCATTTGACAGTTTCCCATATGGATCATTTCGCATTACTCTGATTTCATTTATCCCCAAATCGTAATCTCTTGCTTTTCTCATGTTAGGCTTTGTAAGTCCTAAAACCTCATGTAATTTTGTTCCTTTGTATAAATATCCTTCATGCCACCATGCCTGCCGTGTTAATTTTCTCATGTTTGCCTTGATCAAAAGTTCCATTTCTGGATTCTTTCTATAATTTTCAATGATCTCTTTGTATCTTTCTCTTCTTCCTTTCCAGGATGCTACAATGTCAATTCCACTGTATTCTAAGCACGTTCCTTTAATCACCTGTTTTATATTTCGGGTGTAAATTCTTGCTTCTCCATGTTGCACTCCGTAATTTGCATCATACCACTTGTGACTTATATAGTTCATATTGTTATATAACTCATATTCTTCTTCAATAAACCATATGTAATAATCTATAGTCTTTGTTTTTTCTTGATTTTCTGCATATGATCCTTTTATTACTATGCTTTCGATCGCTGCAATTCCAAACTTTGTTTTTTGGAATCTTACAACCCTCATTCTTTCTTCAATCTTTGGCTGTCTGCCTGCTGCCTTGAACACAATCTTCTTTTTGCAATTTGGACAAGTACCTTTCATGTTATGTGTTATTTTTATCTTTTTTCGGTCAAATTTTGCAGTTTGTCCACAATGTCCACAGTACCCTGTTGAATATTTATAAAACAAATATGACTCCATTTGATTCGATGCCCATAAACTCATTTGATCCGTATATGGTCTGATTTCTGCAAGATGTTCTTTTATTTTCTCATTCCTCTTTTGCTCACGTCTTTCTGCTTTCTTTTCACAAATTCGATCTTGATAATGTTCAATCTGCTGTCCTGGATCTCTTATACATTCCCATTCTGGTTTTGTTTTCTCATAAAACTCTGCCAGTTCTTTGCGTTCTTTTGTGCTTAATTCAAGACTTGCTCTGAATACGTTATTGGACGCCCAGCTATTTAATTTCTTTTTATTCCATCCAGTTCCTTCAACATAATTTGCAAACTCGTTTTCTCTTAAACAAATTCTGACATTGATGTTATTTGTTTTTCTGTCGATCAGCTTTCCATCGATCATAAAGCAATCATCTAATCTGTGAATTTTCTCTTTCCCAAATGGAATCTTTTCTATCGCTTTCTTTTTCATGCTCTGGCACCTTCTTTGTAGTATTCATTCGTAGCCTCAATTACTTCATTGCCTGTCAACACTACACAGTCAGTTGGACTATTTTTTCTTTTATCAGCCTTATTCCGTAGCATTTCATAAGCACTTGCCAGCCTCTTTTCCTTCTTCCTGATGCAAATCGCCAGTTCCTCATCTTTTTCTGCACCTACTTTCAGGAAATTTGTCATAACTTTCAAATACTCTTTATGTCCTGTTGCTTCTTTCAGTTCCATATCGAGTTTTCCAACTGCTGCCATGAATGTATCTGTGATAAAATCAATCTCTCCATCCCAAAACATCTCCGCCAATTCAGCATCTATGCCGTTTTCAGCACATAGCTTGTCCAGATTTTCTCTTTCTCCTTCTTCCTTCAGACTTCTTGCAACTGCATTGATTTCCTCTGCTGTTTCCATTTCTCCAAACATGTCAAACATCTTTAACACCTCCTAATACAATTTACCGCCCATGATCGCTCGTACTGCATCTTCAATCTCATACTTTCCGCCATAGCTTTTTGCACTTTCCAGACGTTTATGTAATTTTCTCTCACTTCTTCGGTTCATCGGGCAGCATAAATGCACGATCTCATCCGCTGTCTTTCTTTCTGTTCCTAATTCGGCAAATAGTGCGTTCTGGACACTTTGTTTTAAAAATACATCTGTTTCTCTGCACATATGCGGACCTCTCCGCCCTTTATGTAGTCCTGTTGGGAGTTCAATGATGTTATAATAAAAATCACAACCGCCTTGACTTCTAAATACGATATGATGTTTCTCCATGATCCCAACTTTCTCATCGTCTGTGAATCCATTCAAAAATGCTTCTAATTCGTGAATTTCCATAAATTATCCTCCAGTTCTTCTTTGCATGCATAATGGTCTAATAGATCGCTGTCTGCTGTGACATGGTTTGTCTTTTTAAAGATATAAATCTCTTTCCACAGGTCCGCATTTGCAATTTCTTTTCCTGCTTTTGTTTTCCACTCATGTTCTGCGTAAACTCTTGCAGCTTTTAGCATCCGTTCAAAGTAGTCTGAATCCGCATGTATTCTTATTTCGTAAGGTTGATTCAACTTAATTCTCCGTAGTGCTTTCACTGCTGCTTCGATCGTGATCCGGTTTATCGTTGTCTCTTTGTCTGCTCCTGTAACATCCAGTGTGTGTACTTCTCCGTTTTTCGTTACAAACTCCAACACAGATTTATAAACTGCCGGACCTTTTCCACGGCTGTGGGATAGCGTGTATATGTAAATATCTATCTGTTTCATTCTTTCCTCCACCTGTTGCGTATCTTAACCTGGATATATCTAAGAAACTGATATCCATCGTCTGTGAATCCAGAATATACGCTCTGTTGATCAATGTAGTATCCTTTTTGTGCCTTTGGTTTTCTTTTGAAAAATTTTCGTTCAAGGATGATTCTTCTTTTCGGCACTGGAATCCGCAGATTCTTTGATGGTGAGTATCGTCTTGGCAATTTCTCGCCTTTTTCTGTTACTTCTTTGATCAAATAACTGGCAAGTTTTCCATATTGCCCGGTATCATCTAATAAACTTACGTATACAGATCCATACGGCCAACATTCCCTTAGTGTTCTGCTGTCTATGGAATTGATCACCAAATGGTGATGTCTAGCTCCTCTTTTCCCGATCTCGAACACATGAACAAATTTCAACTCTTTATCCTGTTTACGAAATTCTGTTCGTAGCTTTCTTAAGAATTTTGCTTTATCTTCTTTCATCTGCTCATAATCTGGTTTTGTGCCTGCATAAGATAAACGGATATGCATGTCCCCACCTGTGAAATTTTCATTCAACAGCCATCTAAGTTTATCTGTTGCTTTTCTGACATTGATCTTTTTCTGTGATTCTTTTGTCTCTTTCTTTTTCTTTTCTCTCTTGCATCCTTTGGGGTGTATCCTGTGACTGTAATGTCTTTGGATCTCTATTGTTCTTCCTGCCTTTACTGTTACTTCTACATATGGCATTTCATTCTCCTTTTTTGTCTTAAACTTAATACCTTTAGCAAGTCTAAACAGCGGTATTTCAACCGCTATTTTTCTTGCTTTCTTTTGGAGAACTTGCTATAATATAAATGTGCAGTTTTTGCACTAAGAACTTACTTTTGCCGGTGGGTTCTTTTTTTCTGCTCTTTTATAAGTTTTTCAAGTTCTTCTGGTTCTTCGCAGATATCTTCATACCTGCCTAACTTGTTTACCACATCCCCGATCGCACAATTATTATCTTGTCTAATCAGGGATGCTCTGTATGTATTACTTGCGTGGTTCTTCATTGTCAGTCTCATTGATCTCTTCCTCTTGGATTTCAAACTCTATCTTGCTTGCGATCGCTGTCGCGACACTTATTGTAGTTTTCCATTTGCCATCTAGTTGTTTTTCTAATCCATTTGCCAAAACTCGCAATGCAGCAATCACATATGGTTGTGTATTTTTTGTGATCGGCTGTATGCCATTTACGATTTCTTTCATAATTGTATCTAACACTTTTCTTGTAGCCTGAATTCCTTCTTCATGCTGTCCGCACATCAGAAAAAGATTTGCTTCCAAGATCTCTTTTTCGCAATTGAGTAAAAACTCATCTCTCATCTTCTTACCTCCTACTTTATCGTTAACTTATCCAGTACATACTCCATTACTCTCTGCCCAATCTTCGTTTTTGATGCGATCGCGCATACAATCATACTTACTGCTACATATAAACCAAGCACTGCTGCCGTTGCCATGTCTCACGCTCCTTTAAATACAATATCTTTCCAGGACTGTTCTGCCCCTTCTTTTTCCTCGAACTGACTCATTGGGATCCTGATCAGTTTTCCCATTCGTAAAGCCTGGATCTCTCCGCTTTTTACCATTTTTGTTACAAAGGACTTTGAACAGCTCATTTTCTCGGCAAACTGTGCCGGCGATAAATACTGCTCATTTTTCTTCTGCTTTTTTAACTCTCTGATCTCTCTTTCAAGTTGCTCAACTCTTTGTTCTAAATACATTCCTTGCATCTTTTTCCCTCCTTAATCCAGATGCCTTAGTTTCCTGCCCGATTGTTATTTCACGACTTAATAAGAGGATTTTTCGCATATTGTAGGGTTTCTTTTTTTCTTTTCAGGTATTGGGTAGATACCTGATCGGACAGGAAACTAAGGCATCTGTTCTTTTTATATTTGCAGAAGCGGTAATTTTTTTCTTATTTCTTGATTTTTAATCCTTTCTTTTCTTCCTCGATCTTCTTTTTGAGAATCCCGGCTATCATTCCGGCATATAGTCCAAGTTTTCCCCATGTTGCTTTCCATTCCAGTTCCCTGATTTTATTTTCTAAATCTCTGTATGTCTCACATTCCTTTTTTGCTTCTTCGAGATATTTATCAAGTACTTGATCAATTTCTGCCATTAAGTTCGTTTCCTGGCATTCAATTTTCTCCTCTCGGATTTTATCTTTCATTTTCTGTCTATTGGTTGATTTTCTTCCTTCCATATTTCCACCTCTCATCACTTTTTCACTCCTTCTTGTAAATTTGTCATCTCTTTCATATAATCTATTTACAGGGCACTGCCATGTCCGAGTATTAATGAAAGGAGTTTTTTGATGAAATATTTTTTACTATTCTTTCTTGCTATGTACATGTACTTTGTTCTAAAGAATTTCTATACCATCTGGAAAATTCGTAAGTTAATAAATGTACTAAGCGACTATTTAAACTCCGCTACATTGAGTAATAGTTGTCTTGGTAAATGCTTAATTACAAAGGAAAATTATCAGCAATGCTTAAAAGAAGTTCTTTTTTATTATCCAGTGATTGCAAAATTTCAAACATGTTCTGATTTTCTTGGTTATGGCATACCAGAAACAGAAAATTATATAGCCGCATATCGTCTTTATAACAACTTGATGATGCGTGATAATTCTATTGTTCATGCATTTACTGAATCACTAAACCCCATTTATACGCTAAAACGAATCTTTCATTTTCCTTCTTCTTTTATTTCTTGGATGGGTTTTAAACCATCTATCATCTTTTCAAGATTGTTTAATGCGTTTTCTTGGATAGTGACTTACCTACTTGGTGTATATTCTCAAGAAATAAAATATTTGATTTCTACTTTGATTCATAAATAGCTTTTACACACAGAAAAGCTAACATAAATACTACTGTTTTATCTTTCTTTGTTAGAATTTCTGTAAAACTCAAAAGATAATTTATGAATCGTGTTAAAAATAGTGTGATAATTAATATTGCACTATTTTTTTTCATGTTCTTACCTCCTGGTTATTGTTTAGTTAACTTAAAGTTTACTTTTTAGGCAAAAAAATATTGTCTTTCGGAATCTGATAAATTCTCGAAAGCATTTCCATTTCTGGGATTCTCGGTGTGATTTTTCCTTTTTCCCAATTCACAATCGTATTTTTTGAAACGTGCATTTTCTTTGCAATTTCTTCCTGTGTCATTCCTGCGTTCACTCTCGCAGCTGCAAGAGTGATTTGTAGTCTATCTGTCACGTCGTTTTACCTTCCTTTCTTCCCCGTCAAGCCGATAGGACAGCCATATACTTATTTATCCTGTTTCTTCTTTAAAATAAGTGCAATAATGACGATATTCAGCACGATCTGAATAATATCTAATACAATTGACATACTTCCACCGCCTTTCTGCTATTTTTATATTGACAATGAGCTTTTCAAAAGAGTATTCTTATCATACAGAAGCAATCTTGAAACGTCCTTTTTTACTCGTTTCCTTGTTACAACTGCTTCTGTACGATAATTTCAATCTTAGTCAAGTATATTGCTGATTAAATCAACTAATGCACTGATAAGATTGATAATAGCTACGGCAAGTACGATGGTTTCGGGATCGTGCTTGTCTTTTTTATTACTCTTTTTACTCATTTGCTCTCCTTTCTTTTTTGCATCGTTTCCTTGTTACAATTATATTGTACGCTAACTTTAAGTTAATGTCAATACTAAAAGTTAACTTTTTTCACTTTTATCCTTGCTAAAAGTTTATTCTCATTATATAATCTAGTTAGGAGGTAATTCTATATATGGTAGAAAAACAATTTAATGAAATTTTTTCCAAAAATTTAGTTCATTTTTTAAAAATAAATCAAATGACTCAAGCTGAACTAGCGGAAAGATTAGGTGTAAGCACCGCCACCACTTCCAACTGGTGCAAAGGTTTAAAATCTCCAAGAATGGATAAGGTTGATAAAATGTGTAAGATATTCGGATGCTTACGTTCTGATTTAATGGAAGATAAAGGATTTCTTCGTGGCAAGAAGCAGTCTAAAGGATTTTTGGTTAACGTCCTCGGCCGTGTAGCTGCAGGTATTCCTATCGAAGCGATCACTGATATTGTCGATCAGGAAGAAATATCCGAAGATCTTGCAAAGACTGGCGAATTTTTCGGTTTACGAATCCAGGGAAATAGTATGGAACCTGATATACATAACGGAGATACTGTGATTGTCAAGAAGCAGGATGATGCAGAAACGAATGAGATCGTGATCGCTTTAATTAATGGAAATGATGGTGTTTGTAAAAGGCTTAAGAAGTATGCTGAAAGTATTGCTTTGGTGTCTATTAATCCAGATTATGAACCGATGTATTTTAATCAGGAGGAAATTGATAATACTCCTGTAAGAATTATTGGAAAGGTTGTAGAGCTTCGAAGAAAGTTATAGTTGCGATGTCGCAAAAAGGAGGAAAGAAATGAATCATACTAATAACAGCCCAAAACCAAGTGGAACATCTCCGCATAAGCCTTCTGGCAGTGGTGGTGTTCGTGTTCCAGAAACAGGAAGAGGTCCGAGAAAGCCAAGAAAATAAGAGGCTTTGATCAGCCCCTTACTTCTTATAATTTATCATATTTGTCCAAGTCGTAAAATTTAATTAGTGTATCGGTTTGTGGATCGTAATATTCTAACTCACTGCATGGGAATATTCGGTACTCCACAGGTCTTTTCTGATCATCTTGCAATAGTTCTTTTACATAATCAGAATTTCTTAACGCTAATTTTTTACCTTGGTTTTGTGGTGGATCATAAGCAGCTATTAATCCTGCTGTTACTAAATTAGTTCCTTTATAAACTGCCACCGCTTTGTTCATTGTATCGATAATATCTGCTGAATTAAAAATTGCGTTAAAAGTGTCAGATTGTTCTACTTCTAATGGTCTACCTAACATTTTATTTACAAAATTGACAGCTTTTCTAAAAATTTTAATTCCGAACAGGTACCATATAATAATCACTGCAACACTTACGGCTATGGTCATAATGCAATATTTCGCCATAAACATTGGATAATTAAAATTAATTGTATGTTTTGAACTTAAATACTGTACAAATTTTTTGATATCGTTTTGCATCAATAAAATATTAATAAATAACACAGCCGCGCAAAAGGCTACTGACTCTGCAATTTCCACCGATTTATCTTGCTGCTGTCTTGCGTTTAGTCTTATATATGTATGATATAAAATATGAATTGCGGCCGGTACCGTAAATATGATCAGAAAATAAAGGTTGTCAAATATTTGCATTATGCTCTCCTTCCGTTTTTTGTTTTTATTATACAACAATTTGCAATGAATTTATAGTTGTATTCCGAACTTATAATAATTATCTGGAAGGTCGTGGAACTTCGGAGGAAATTGTAGTTGCGATATCGCAACATTTTAGACCCATATAAAAATATATAAAATAATTGACATTCCATGTCATATAATGGTAATCTAAAAAGAGAAATGGTCGTTGTTTAAAATGACTAGCATTATCCCCTCTTACCATTATATGTGGAAAGAGGGGATTTTACTTTTTATCAATATATTTACACGAGATATAATATATGTTAGAATTTATTTACATTGCTCCTTGCGAGCCCAACTTAAATAGACTTTGCCCCTTTGCGGGCCGAACATTGTAAAGACCTCGTGGAAACACGGGGTCTTTTATGTTATATAACTATAATTAACCTGTTTTTGTCAGAGTCTGACAAAACAACTTGCTAAATACCATTTTCCCGATATCGGCAAAATGGTCAAAATAAAAAACCGCCTGGCTGACAACCAGACGGAATTTAGAAACCTATCAACAACGTGGTGTATGATATGCTTCTGACTCAACACCAGAATTATATCATACACCCACCAATTTTACAAATTGAGAGGGTGTATTTTTTGTACCCTTTTTTGAGAAAGGATGTTACATATGTCTGTTGTTACAAAAACCTACACAAGTAAAAAAACAGGAAAAACTAAAAAAAGTTATTGTGCCGTTCAATGGCATCCCCTTCTAAAGCATCAGGTAACTGGTCCTCGCCGATCTAACAAAAAAGTTGCTAAACAAGATGATGCTAAACTTACCCTTCAAATTAAAAAGGAAGTTAGAGAGCAAAAAGTAAAGCAGCAATCAAAAGAACTTTTTGGTAAAGTTGCAGATGAATGGTTAGCTGCAAACAAAAAAACTTATGCTGATCAGACTTACAGGACTTATCGCGGATATTTAGACCGATATATCTTCCCTGTGTTTGAGGATGTTCCAATTTCCGAAATCGAACCTCAGCATATTTTGAATTTTAAAAAGAGTTTGGAAGATGGAAACAATCCAAAGAAACGCAAATACGGAGCCGAGACAGTAAATAAAAACATTAATATCCTCTGTGATGTGTTTAATTTTGCCATATATCCGCTTAAATTGATTGATGGTAAAGATAACCCAATGATCGGAATTAAAAGAAATAAGGTGCCATACATTGCTAAACCGACGTGGTCTGATGAACAGATCTCTCTCTTTCTAACTTCCAGAGAAGCAAAAGAAAGTCATTATTATGCAATGTTTTGCTGTCAGATTCTTCTTGGTCCACGTCCTAGCGAGACATGTGGGCTTGCAGAATCCGATTATGATCCTGACCGCCAGTGTTTCTATATGCACAGGACTTTGAACAAATATGGAGTTCTTGAAGACAATATGAAGGGAACAAATTCTTTTAGAGCTGTTTATCTTCCCTCTACCCTCAATCAGATTGTGAAGAAAAAGTTATTATGGAAAAAAGAAATGAGACTTCAATATCCAGATTTATTTGATAACGATTTTCTTTTTAATACAGAGATCGGTACTCCTGTCCGTCCTGATCATCTGTATCGGATGTTTACCAGAACCGAAGATCGCTACAACATGAATCATAAAGAAAAGCTTCCTGTAATCACTTTATACGAATGCCGTCATACTTTTGCAACAACCAACTATGAACGTGGAGAATCAGATAAGATCTTATCTGAGATCATGGGGAACACTCCAGCTACATTTCTTCAAAAATATGCGCATATTCATATGGACAGAAAGCAGAAATCTTTGGACTCCTTCGAGGATATCATTTTTAAGTCAGGGAACGAAAATTAAATTTTGTTGGCGAAGTTTGTTGGCGAAGTTTTTTTCAGAAAAATAAAAAAGCTACAAACCGCATAAATACGAAGTTTGTAGCTTATGACTCCAACGAGAATCGAACTCGTGATTCGACCTTGAGAGGGTCGCGTCTTAACCGCTTGACCATGGAGCCAGATATATTCGAGGTGGTCTGTTGCAACCACCTCTATTTATTATACGGATTATTTTTAAAATGTCAATACTTTTTTTAAATTAATTTTCTTATTTTTAAATAATCAAGAATCATCTCCACACATCCATCAATTCCAAGAATCCCTTCATCCAAACATAGCTCATATCCCTTAGATGCGCCCCATATCTCGTCTGTATAATATTTGTGAAACTCATATCGCTTAGAATCTTCTGTTTCAATTTCTTTTTGTGCCTGTTCTTTCGTAATCCCAAGATTTTTCATCAGATTATTTACACGGATTTCTTTCTTCGCATGTAGAAAAATTCTCACAGTATTCGGACGATCTCTAAACAGATAATTCCCACAACTATCCATCACAATTCCACCTGTATCTCCTACGATATTTTTTATGATTCCAAATGGCACATCATTTGATCTTACGCTTTCACTCATTGCGATCGCATATAATAGACTATTTACTTTCCGATCATTAAAGAACGCATTTAATTCATCATATTCATCACTACCTTCTACAGCTCTTAGAAGATGAGCTTTGTCATATAACGGAAGATCAAATTTTCTTCGAATTTTCTCTGCAATCTTTTCTCCCATTGTTCCATGTTCTCTTCCGATCGTAATGATCATTTTTTCATCTGCCATGATTTTTTTCCTCCTCTTGGTTAAATAAACTGAGCAAATCCTGATATAAATACAACGGTCAAAAGTCCTGCTACTGCCACTGCCAGACTACTCATCGCACCCTCTACCGGACCCATTTCAATTGCTCTTGCCGTTCCGATCGCATGGGATGCCGTTCCAAGCGCAAGTCCTTTAGCCAACGGATTTTTTATTTTAAAGATACGAAATACTGTATCTGCGATCACATTTCCAAGAATTCCTGTGATAATGATCACTGCAACAGTAATCGTTACAATTCCTCCAAGTTCTTCTGACAAACCAATTCCGATTGCTGTTGTAATCGATTTCGGAAGCATTGTTACATACTGTTGATGATTAAATCCAAACAACATACAAAGAACAAAAATCCCAAACAAACTTGCCAATGTTCCAGATAAAATTCCACATACAACTGCAACCATATTTTTCTTTAATAGTTCAAGCTGTTCATATAATGGAACTGCCAGGCACACTGTTGCCGGTGTCAGCAGATAAGATATGTACTTTGCACTTGCATTGTATACTTCATAGCTGATTCCTAATCCTTTTAATGCAATGATCACAATAATAATAGATACAAGCAATGGATTCAAAACTGCCAAGCCAAATTTCTTCTTTAAAAATAATCCAATCTCATATGCGATCAAACTGATCGTTACTCCTACAAACATTGATTGTCTGAACACTTCATTCATTTTTGATTCCTCTCTTTTGTGCTATCATTTGTGCAACTCTTCCTGTAACTGCCATAACAAATACCGTGATCACTACCGTAATGATCATGATTGGTACTATCAAGGGTCTTAAAACTCCCCATGAATCAATCAGACCAGCCGCTGCTGGGATAAACATGACCGGCATAATTTCAATCAGAAAAAAAGCTGCATCCTTGACCTGACTTGTTTTTAAAACGCCAGTCATCAAACATACAAGCATCAACACAAGTCCATACACACTTGCCGGTATTGGCAATGGTATGAACATCTTAAGCACTTCTCCCAAAAAAGAGAGAAGCAAAATAATCATAAATTGTCTAAGAAATTTCATACAATCCTCCAGTTTTTCATATTAAGTCTTCTCTTGTGTATACAATATTATGGTACTACCAACTTTTAATGTCAATACTTTGCTTGAAATAAATACTTGAAAAAAATAGAATCCTGCACTTACAGGATTCTATTTTTTTCACTTTGTTATTTTATAATTTTTGCTGCTTTCGAATTGATATATCCAACAAACTTTCCTGATTTTGTATATAAAGATAAATACTTATATCCATTTTCATGTTTATATCTATATTTTGCTGTATATGTTTTCTTATAAACTTTTGTCTTTGATGTCTTCCATGAAAAGTTCTTATATAATTTATAATTTTTCTTTGTAATCTTTACACGTTTTCCATATTTATATGCTTTACCTTGTTCTGGCTGTGTGGCATATCCTAAACGTTTTACAGCTTTCTGATTGATATATCCGACAAATTTTCCTGCCTTTGTATATAATTCTAAATATGTAGATCCATTCTGATGTGAATATTTATATTTAGCTACATACGTTTTTTTGTATGGATTTACTTTGGTTTTTTTCCAGCTAAAATTACTATAAACTTTGTATTTCTTGCTTGTAACTTTCACACGGTAATTGTAATTGATCGCAACACCTTGTGGTAATTTCTTGTATGTGACTTTCTGCTGTGCAATTCCTTCTTTTGTTCCTTTTATTGTCAGCTTATAAGAATCTTTATCTGGTGCATATCCTGCAACTTTCGGCAATGTAACTGTTTTTGTCTTACCTACTTCAACTTTTACATACTGTGTTACAGCAATCTGTTTTCCGTTTTTATCACAAATGTTAATTGCTACGATCTGTTCTGCACCTTTGGATACAGAATCTTTGTAAAATCTAAGTGATTGAAGCGGATGTCCGTTAAAATCAAACAACGTTATATTATCCCAGCTGCAGCCACCCCATGCCGGCTGTCCATTATAATAGAGTTTCTGTGCTACAAAGTAATCTTTCGCACCAGCAGATGCCCAGCCTGTTCCATATTTGTCTGCCTGCTCTTTGTTATATTTCCAATAGGTCTGTCCTGCTCTTACAGGAATCCATGCACCTTCCCAATAAAATGCACCTAAACCATTTCCTTTTGACATCACTGTTTTATAAAGGTCTGTCAATTCATCTACCTGTCCTTGTGGACTCACAGAATAAGCACTTGTATTGGCACTCTCTCCAATCGTGTTTCCTGTTCCATCTGCATCTTTTAAACTATTTGCCCAGCCTGTTTCCAATACTGCAAATAGTTTACCATAAGATGCAGCTAAATCCTGGACTTTAGATAAAGTTTCTGGTGTATTTGCTTTTGCCCAAGTTGACCAGAATGGATAATAGGAAGATCCTAACACATCATAATCTACCTTATCACGCTTCCATGTATTCATAATATCCTGATATTTTTTAACATTTGGTGTTTCGAGATGTAATGCTACTAAACTTTCAGGCAAAGTTTCTCTTACTGCCTTAATTCCAGCTTTCAAATATGTATTGATCTTTGTTGATTTCTTTTTATCTCCCCATACTGCATCGTATGTTTTTCCAGCATCTCTGTTTAAATAAATTCCAAAACCACCATTCGTCAATTCATTTCCAACCTGTGCCATTCCAACATCTGCACCTGCTTCTTTAAACTTCTGAATTGTTTCTTTTGTAAACTGATAAATGTTATCGCACATCTTTGTCTCATCATTCTCGTCGGCTTTCCATGCTTTTGGAAGTAACTGCACAGATGGATCTGTCCAAAAATCAGAATAATGGAAATCTAATAAAATCTTCATATCGTATTTTGTTGCTTCTTTGGCAATCTTAAGTCCGGTTTTGACATCATTTCCACCGCCGCCATAAGTTTCGCCATCCTTATTAAATGGGTCATTCCAAATACGGATTCTTATATAATTCACTCCATTGTCATGCAAAACCTTCAATAAAGATTCTTCATTTCCATCATTATCATAGTATTTGACACCTGCATTCTTTAGTGCCTCATATGATGAGATATCCATTCCTCTCATTGCATTTTCTGACATACCTGTGACTTTTTTGATCGTAACTTTCTGATCCTTTAATCCAGATTCTCCTCCATAGATCCATGGATCAACACTTACATTTGTATCGTCTCCTTTTCCTTGTGCATATGCAAAAATTGAAAGAGACATTGCTGCCTGTCCATTATCAAAAAATGAATTCCAACCATCAACAACTTCTCCCTCATCATAGATGATTCCACCTTTATTCTTGTCATCAATCGTAGCTGTCAGCAGATCATAGATATTCTTTGTCTGTGTATACACACTTGTTTTCGCTTCATCATCATTTCTTGGATATTTCACATTTGAAACAATCAGTTGTGCATCTTTATTCACTCCTGCATCTGCCTGATTATTTTCGAATTCTTTACGTAATTTTTCAATATTCGTATTGGTATTCTCATCTGGATATACATTCACACCAAGATAATCGTATGAAATATTATTCCAATCTCCATTTAACTGGTTTTGTACCCATTTAATATCTGATGGATCATTCGGCATTGAAATACTTACAGCTGTTTTTATATCTTTATAATCTTTCTTAATCTCTTGTGTGATCTTTCCCATCTGCACAAACCCATCATTACCGCTGATTCCAAGGAAATTATAATTCACTTCATTTCCAACCGTCACAATGTCAGGAAGTGCATCATCATCGTCTAAAGCTTTTAACGTAGCTTGTGTATAAGCAATGGCTTTCTCACCTGCATCATCTGATGTCCAGCCGTCTGGAAGATTCTGTGTATTGGCATATGTCATTTCATCTGAATAAAGCAACACTGCATTCGTCCTTAACCCTGCCTTTTTTGCCTCTTTTAATGTTTTCTCGGCATTCTCCAGAGACAGGTATTTATTATCTTTTCCTGGATTCACTGCGATCTTAACAGAGATTGTATTGATTCCCTGTGTTTTTACATACGAAAAGAGATTGTTAACGGCATTTCCTTTATAATCTTTCCATACCTTGTTCCATCCAACATTTTGCTGGTAATGTGAAAAATCAGCACCCAAAATTGTCTTTTCACTATCAATTCCCTCAATCTTTTGATACTGGTCCATTACTTTTTGAGCTGTCTCTTTGCTGCTTTCTGTTTTTGTGGACTCATTTGTTTCCACCACTTCTGGTGTGGATGCAAATACTGAAGTTCCAGCACTTGTTGCTGCAATCATGGACATCATAAGTCCTGCGGCCAGCAGTTGTTTCATTTTCCTCATAAAATTCTACTCTCCTTTTCTTCATTTAATCTTTATACCTTATCATTATAACACATTCTTATCGTAACAACATCATAAAGTTAAATAACTCTTTCTGGAACTGTATATTTTTCACCCGGTCAATCTCTGTTGTGCGGACTCTTGTCCCATAAATGTAAAATGCTGAAGAAGTAAGTCCCCCTCTTTGGACTCTTTCTCTTTTAAACCAGTTTCCAAAAGAACTTGTCGGTCTGCTTTTAATCGGATGTGAATCTAGCACCAGATATTTTTTCGTTTTCGGATTAAAATCTGCGATCGTCACATAATGACCTGGTACATGTGAAATCGCAACATATCCTTTCTGCAGATAGTCTCTGACTTCAGAGAGACTGTAACTTGTTTTTACATAAGAAAATCCATAGGCCTCTCCGAATTCTTTGGCTGCTCCTTTAAAGACCCCATCCTGTGTTCCTGAACCTATGATCCTGTAATGTTTTTTTACTGCAAAATCTGCAAAGAGCATAGGATCTACAAACTGTCCATTTAATGCATAAACTGCATTGGTAATCGCTACAACTCCACATCCTGCTGCCGCCATTTTCCCGCTGTAGTCTGAAACATTTCCATAATCTTTTCTTGCCCATGCCGGATCAAACTGCATAAAGTTTCTATATGGTGTCACATTTTTATTCTGAAGGCGAATAAACTGCCACTGCATTGTCTCATTTCCCGCCTCTTTATCTGTTTTTTGGAAGTTATTTTTTATATCTCCATGTTTCACTAACACAAGGTTTCCATCCTGATCTATGGAAAGATATTTATCTTCTTTCACATTTTTTATATATAAATGATCATATTCTCTTACCAGTTCCCAGTTCGTATCCTGAGATTTCAAATATTTATCTTCTGTCTGGAATTTATACTGCTGGTTTCCTGAAAATGTAATTGTTATGTCTATACCTTCTTTTGTTTTTTTATTCTGTACCCAATACTTTCCATTTCCAATCAATTGTTTTTCGCTTCCATTGTAAGCAATCGCTTCTTTATGATACCTACTTTTTTCAATCCATCCGATGCCATATCCTTTCTTTTTCTCATAAATAACCTGTAAATATCCGGATGCTTTGCTTACAACAATAATCCCTGAATATTTCGGTGCAGATGCAATTTTTTTAGAACCTGAAGAATTCTCATACACATTCATTTTATTTTTCAAAAATGCATATTGTTTCTCATATGATATATCAACGATTTTTCCTTTAAATTCGTTATAAATCGTCTGCGGATTATCAAAATATCCTGGCGCAGCTGCCTGTATCTTTATCGTTGTCTGCATACAAATGATAAGACACAAAATCATACTGATCCATCTCTTTTTTCCCTTATACCACTTTATCATCTGATTTTCCCTTTATTTTATGAATTCTATTGACAGTGTTTCATTTTCATGATAAATTATTAATCGGTTCTGCTGCTGTGGCACAGGAGGTAGCGCACCTCATTGGTAGTGAGGAGGTCACGGGTTCAACTCCCGTCAGCAGCTTATACAAGATTGGCTTAAAACTTATGTTTTAAGCCATTTTTCATTGTATCAACTATTTTCTTTCATCACTTTTAATCTTTTTTCGAATTCTTTGAATCGCATTATCAATTGATTTATCAGTTTTCCCAAGCTTCTTTGCGATCACTGTATAATTATCCCCATTCAGATAGTAATACATAACCTGTTTTTCAAATTTACTTAATTTCTGATTGATCTTTTGATAATAATCTTTAATCTCTTCTTTTCGAAGCAAACTCTCCTCTGGTGTCTCATCAGGATTCTCTAAGATTTCATCAAGTGCAAACTCATTCCCTTGATCTTTATATTCAAACAAAGAAATCGACGTATTCAATGGAATATGTTTTTTTCTATTAAATGCTGTGATCGTTGTATAGATCTGTCTATGCACACACAAATATGCAAATGTCGAAAATGAAGTACTTTTCCCTTCCTGATAAGATGTGATCGCCTTAAAAAGTCCGATCATACCTTCCTGTATCAGATCTTCTTCATCCCCACCTGCAAGGAAAAATTTCCTCGCCTCTTTTCTTACCATATCCCGATATTTCTCTAATAGACACTCCATGGCGTCATCACTGCCACCATGGATCTGTCTTAGCAATTCCTCATCAGAAATTGTTCTTAATTCATTCATTATTATTTTCCCAGTCGTTGTCTTACAACTTCAAATGCCAGAACTCCGGCTGCTACTGATGCATTCAGAGAATCAATATCTCCTTTCATCGGAATTGATGAAATAAAGTCACATTTTTCTTTTACAAGTCGACTAACACCGCTTCCTTCGTTTCCAATCACAAGACCGATGGATCCTGTCAGATTCTGTCGATAGATCACTTCTCCATCCATATCTGCACATGCAAACCACATACCGCGTTCTTTTAACTCATCCATTGCTTTTCCAATATTTGTAACTTTCACTACCGGAGTATAATTGATCGCTCCTGCTGACGTCTTTGCTACAGTTGGTGTGATTCCAACAGCACGATGTTTTGGAATGATCACTCCGTGCGCTCCTGCAAGATTTGCTGTACGAATGATCGCACCAAGATTATGTGGATCTTCAATTCCATCAAGTAAGATAAAGAAAGGATCTTCTCCCTTTTCTTCTGCTCTCTTAAATAGGTCATCTATTGTTCCATATTCATATGCTGCTACAATTGCTACAACACCCTGATGATGCTCATTTGTCAACTGGTTTAGACGCTCTTTGTCTACAAATTTAAGAATCGCGTCTGTTTTCTTTGCCTCTCTTACGATCGTGCGGATTGGTCCATCTTGGCATCCGTCCAGTACAAAAATCTTATCAATTGGTTTCTTTGCTCTCAAAGCCTCGATCACGGCATTACGCCCCGCGATCAGATCTTCTTTATGATTCATGTTTTTCTCCTATTTCTTTTTTCTTATTTAAATCAAAACCGATCCCGATCAATTCGATGATGCGGTCCATATCTCCTGCCAAATATAAATATCCGACTAACGCTTCTACTCCTGTTGCTTTTCTATAATCCATCATAGATGCATTCTTCGCCACAGAACCTGATTTTGAATTTCTCCCGCGTTTGTAAACTGCCATCTCCTCGTCTGTCAAAAATGGCTCTATCTTTTCAAACACTTCTTTTTGCGCAGAAGCTTTTACCATACTGCTTGATTTTTTATGATATTTATTAACACTCATATTTCCAGCAGACATAACGATCGTTCGAATTACGATCTCATAGATTGCATCTCCGATATAAGCAAGAGATAATGGCGAGTAACTTTTTGGATCTAATCCTTCAAGAGACAATCCTTCTTTGATCTTATTAACTAAGCTCTGCTCCATTTTACACCTTCTCTTGTATCTTTTAATACGATACCCTGTTCTAATAACTGATCTCTGATCTCATCAGCTCTTGCAAAATCTTTGTTCTTTCTTGCTGCCTGACGTTCTTCGATCAATTTCTCAATCTCTTCATCTAAGATTTCTTCTTCTTTTGTTGTCTCAATTCCAAGAACTCCACATAGATCTTCTAAAACTTTTAAGACTTTCTTTGCGTAATCCGCACTGAAATCTTTTACCGTTGAGTTTGATTCACGTACGATCTCAAAGATTGCAGAAACGGCATCAGCTGTGTTAAAGTCATCTTCCATCGCATCTTCAAATTTCTTTACAAGTGCTTCTACCTTTGCAAAATGTTCTTTTTCTGCATCACTTAGTGATCCTGTTTCTTCTTTCGCCGCCATCTCTCTGCACAGATCAATTGCTGTTAAGATACGATCTAATCCAGTTTTAGCGCTTTCTACTAATGTATCACTGAAATTTAATGGTGTTCTGTAATGTGCACTTAACATAAAGAAACGGATCACCTGTAATGGATATTTTTCTCCAATCTCACGGACTGTAAAAAAGTTTCCTGCGGATTTGGACATCTTCTTATTATTAATATTTAAAAATCCATTATGCATCCAGTAATTTGCAAACTTCTCATCGTTGCATGCTTCACTTTGTGCGATCTCATTTTCATGATGAGGGAAGATCAAGTCTTCTCCACCTGCATGGATATCGATCGTATCTCCAATGTATTTCTTTGACATCTCGGAACACTCAATATGCCATCCTGGTCTTCCTTCTCCCCATGGAGAATCCCATGCGATTTCTCCCTCTTTCTTTGGTTTCCATAATACGAAATCCAGTGGATCTTTCTTTCCTTCTTCTCCTGTTACTTTGATCTCTCGATGTCCCGCTTCCAGATCATCGATATTTTTCTTAGAAAGTTTTCCATAATCTTTAAAGGATCTTGTCTTAAAGTAAACAGTTCCATCAACTTCATATGCATGCCCTTTTTCGATCAGCGTCTGGATCATCTTGATCATCCCACCAATTTCTTCTGTTGCTCTTGGCTGATGTGTGGCAGGTTTAATATTTAAAGCTTCCATATCCTGTTTACATTCTTTGATATATCTTTCTGCGATCTCTGTCGCTGTCACACCTTCTTCATTTGCCTTCTTGATGATCTTATCATCAACATCTGTAAAATTTGAAACATAATTTACTTCATAACCTTTATATTCAAAGTAACGGCGGACAGTATCAAAAATGATCATCGGTCTTGCATTTCCGATATGGATATAATTATAAACAGTTGGTCCGCACACGTACATTCCAACTTTTCCCGGATGAACCGGTACAAATTCTTCTTTTTGTCTTGTCAGTGTATTGTAAATTTTCATTTTTTATTTTCCCTTCTGATTGCTTCTGAATTCTGGTAATGTATAATAAACGTCTCTAATGCCTGTCGTAATTCTGCGTTTTCTCTTGCAAGTTTCTCAATATCCATATCCACAGGGTTTGGAAGATCGATCTGATCAAGTACCAGACTCTGAATGCGGTTTACTCTCTCTCCATCCTGTTTGACAACTTTTCCAGGAACTCCGACAACCGTAGAGTTCGGTGGCACATCAGATACTACAACACTTCCAGCCCCAATCTTTGAATTCTTCCCAATTGTAATAGAACCTAAAACTTTAGCACCAGAACTGATCATAACATTATCTTCGATCGTTGGATGACGTTTCCCTGTTTCATTTCCAGTTCCGCCCAATGTAACGCCCTGATATAAGGTTACATTATTTCCGATGATCGTTGTCTCTCCAATGACCACTCCATGCCCATGGTCAATGAAGAATCCTTCCCCGATCTGTGCACCTGGGTGAATTTCAATTCCAGTCTTTCTCGCCCATTTCTGCGAAATCTTTCTAGCTTTATAAAACTCTCCCTTCTTATATAATTCGTGTGCAACTCGATGCCAATACAGTGCCTTCACATAAGGATACAAAAAAACTTCTTTCTCTTCCCTTAACGCAGGATCTCTTAGTTTGATCGTATCATATTGGCTTTTCGCAAATTCTCGAAAACCCATCATAGCTTCTAAACCTCCAATATATAGTATGTAATTTACAGGACTTTTTATTTTATTGATCTCTCAAAAAACAAAAAACTTCGTCTCTATATAAAGAGACGAAGTATATCCGCGGTTCCACTCTTTTAAAAGCTTCTGACCTTCTTACTGTATACCTGATTGGTATCATCCGATCAAAATGCCTTCACTTAAATCCGTTAACGCCGGCGACGTACAAAACTACTTGATTCATCTTGTCTGCTCCCAGATGCATTCCAGATATCTTTCCTCAAAGCTGCTTTCAGCCGGTGACAGCTTCTCTCTGACAGTTCCAAATTATCTGTACTAATTCTGTTCATTGCATTTAACTACGAATAGTTTATGCTTTTTCATGCAAAATGTCAACTGATTCTTATTTTTCATACAAAGTATTTATTCTTATTCTGGTAACACTCTTGCTTTTACAACTGCTTTCTTCACAGCACTTCCTGCAATGATCGCAACAATAATCTTAGCTGCATCTCCTGGAAGATATGGAATGACACCTGCATATAATCCCTGAATGAATGTTAAATGCATCTGTGCACAAAGCCAGATCGTTCCAAATGTATAAGTTACCGTTGTTCCCAAAATCATACCGATTGCTGTCATTATGACGTTATTAGAAAATTTTTCTGTAAAAAATCCACTGATCAATGCCAAAAAGATAAATCCAACCAAATATCCTCCTGTCGGTCCTGCAAGTTTGGCAAGTCCTCCGCTAAACCCTGAAAACACTGGAAGTCCTACAGCTCCGATCAATAAATATACAAGATAGCTGATCGTTCCACGTTTCATTCCAATAACCATGATTGAAAAATAAATTACCAGATTGGTAAATGAGATTGGTACTGGTGTAAATGGCAGTGTGATTGACATTGGTCCCAAAATACAAGTTAAAGCTGCCATTAACGCGATCAATGTAAGATCCTGAATTTTCATCGTCTGTTGTCTCATAATAAGTTCTCCTCTTTTTTATCATTTTTCTGATTTTATTGTTATTATAGATTGTTAACTTTAGATTGTCAACCGTTTTATTATTAAAGTTAACAATAAAGGAATTGAAAATACTTTTTTCTATGATTTTTATCTTTCTAGAAGGATTTCACCAAAATTTCCTATCAAACAAAAACACAGATATCTATACATGATATCTGTGTCTCTCTATTTATTCATCATTTTCACTATCAAGAATCCCTAGTTCTTTGATCCGTTCTTCTATCTTCTTCAAAGAATCTTCATACGTTCCTTCTTTGGCTTCTTCTTTCTCATGATTCATCTCATCTAATAATTGATCAATATTCTTGCCCAACGGATTACTCTCCGTCTTTCTTGTCAATAATCCCATACCTGTCTCCTTTTTCTGCTTCTTTGATTACTTTACAAGGATTCCCTGCTGCCACAACATTAGCTGGAACATCTTGTGTCACGACACTTCCTGCTGCTATGACTGTATTATCTCCAATCGTCACACCTGGAAGAATCGTTACTCCACCTCCAATCCAGACTTTATTCCCAATCTTTACTGGAAGTGCCCATTCATATCCTTTTTCACGTCTTCTGGCATCCGTTGGATGATTGACCGTATAAATTCCAACATTCGGCCCTATAAAAACACGATTACCAATCTCGACGCCACCTCCATCAAGAATCGTCAGATTGAAGTTTGAAAAAAAATCATCTCCGATCGTTGTTCGATATCCATAATCCAGATAAAATGGTGCTTCTAAATGAACATTCTGACCTAATTTCCCGAAAATCTGTCCCATTAAATATTTTCTATAGTCCCTATCTTCCTGGCGGCTTTCATTATATTGTTTTGTCAGGGATTTTGCACGATTCCTCTCTTCAATCAAAGAAGTTTCTTCTGCATTGTATATGATTCCCATCAGCATTTTTTGTTTTTCCGTCATTTCATGTCCTCCATTGTTTTTTATTTTACCATACTTTTTTTCTCTAATCTATCGAATTTGACTTTCGATTCAAAAAATTGTAGGATAAAAGAAATCAAATATCATAAGGAGGTTTCAACGTGGAAACAAATTTTACAATTTCACTTGATTCCATTGCAGAAGTGAATGCTTTTGCAAACATGATCGCACATTTTACATCTGAGATTGATCTGTCCTCTGGAAGATATATCGTCAATGCAAAATCTATCATGGGAATCTTCAGCCTTGATCTGACACAACCTTTGACATTAACTGTACACGGAAATGATGAAATTGACGAAATTACAGAAGCAATCGCGCCTTACATCAAAAAATAAAGAAAAACTGGCATCCATTTTAATGCCAGTTTTTCTTTATCATTAATCATTTATTTCATAGGGAATTTCATCAAACTTTCCTGCAAAATAAAAAAACATGATCTAAGTTAATTCTTAAATCATGCTTATCTACTGAGCGTGCGGGGATTCGAACCCCGGACAACTTGATTAAAAGTCAAGTGCTCTACCACCTGAGCTACACACCCTTAACTGGGGTAGCTGGACTCGAACCAGCGGTGCAGGAGTCAGAATCCTGTGCCTTACCACTTGGCGATACCCCATCAATGCGACAGCTCATTTATATTATCATAGCATTACGACATCTGTCAACACTTTTTTTAAATTTTTTTATTTTATTTTCCCAGAGTCAATTCTTTTAGGTACTGACTATTCCAAAATCGCTCTGTCACAGGTTGCCAATACTCAAATACGATTTTTCCTTTATTTCCTTGTTCAGAAAATCTTCCTTTATCCTCTCCCTTTCCTATATAAATCTCGAGAATCTCTCCTCTCCCAGATTCTTTTCCCTGATTATCATAAAAACAAAGTGCCATTCCTTCCCTCAGTTCTCCTCTGACAAATTCAACCTCCATGGAACCTTTTCCTTCTTCTATTTGTTCCATTCGTTCAATATAAGTAAGACTTCCTTCTAATTGATGCAATTTGTAAATCCGTTTTCTTGCTTCTTCATTTTCTTTAGAAGGTTCCTGTTTTTTTAAATATTCAAAAAATCGCATGTTTCTCTCCTCCATTAATCTGTTTTACTTTATCATAATTTTCTTTTCCATAAAAGAGGTCTTTATAAAAATAGTTACACTCACATTTTACACTTTTACAGTTGACACTTTCTTAATTTTATGTTAGATTGTCATTATTGTAAATGATTTAAATACAATGATAAGGAATAGTAGAATATTTGAGATATTCAGAGAGTTGCTGGATGGTGTGAAGCAATTGTTGATGATATTTGAACTCGCCTTTGAGTAGCATGCTGAACTTATAGTAGGTATTGCCGGAGTCCAACCGTTATAATGGAGAGATATCGGTTTTATAACCCGTATCAGTAAAAAGTGCACGTTTTTTAATAACGTGAATTAGAGTGGTACCGCGGAAGTTTCTTCGTCTCTATCCTTATAAGGATCAGATTCGGAGCTTTTTTTATGTTATAGAAGATTATTTCATCTTTCTATCATGTATTTTTACCGCGATTCATCTATATATACTGAAAACACATGCCTACAACAATTATTAATTTTGAAAGGAGCTTCACAGCAATGATGAACCCAAACAAATATGAAAGACAATATTTTATGCCACCTGAAACGTCCCTTGAATGGACAAAGAAGGAATATATCACTAAGGCACCTACATGGTGTAGTGTTGACCTTCGTGATGGAAACCAGGCACTGATCATTCCAATGAGTCTTGATGAAAAGGTTGAATTCTTTAAATACTTAGTTAAAGTTGGTTTCAAAGAAATTGAAGTTGGTTTCCCTGCTGCATCTGAAACAGAATATACATTTCTTCGTACATTGATTGAAAATGACCTGATTCCTGATGATGTTACAATTCAGGTTTTAACACAAGCCAGAGAACATATTATCAAAAAAACTTTTGCAGCCTTGAAAGGTGCTAAAAAAGCAATCGTTCATGTATATAACTCTACTTCCGTTGCGCAGCGCGAGCAGGTATTTAAGAAATCTAAAGAAGAAATCATGAAGATTGCTACTGACGGAGCCAAATTATTAAAACGTCTGGCAGATGAAACAGAAGGTAATTTCTTATTTGAATATTCTCCTGAAAGTTTTACTGGTACTGAAATCGACTATGCATTAGATGTATGTAATGCAGTTCTTGACGTATGGCAACCTCGTCCAGACTGGAAAGTTATCATCAACCTTCCCGTTACTGTACAACTTTCTCTGCCACACGTATACGCAAGTCAGATTGAATATATGAGTAAACATATGAAGTATCGTGAAAATGTTGTATTATCTCTTCATCCACATAATGACCGCGGATGTGGTGTTGCAGACACCGAACTTGCCCTACTTGCAGGTGCTGATCGTGTCGAAGGTACTTTATTTGGAAATGGAGAACGTACAGGTAACGTTGATGTTATCACTCTTGCATTAAATATGTATACACATGGTATTGATCCAAAACTGGACTTTTCCAACTTACCAGAACTTACAAAAGCCTATGAAAGATTAACAAGAATGTCTGTTTACGAACGCCAGCCATATACAGGTCAGCTGGTATTCGCCGCATTCTCTGGATCTCATCAGGATGCCATCGCCAAAGGTATGCATTGGAGAGAAGAAAAACATCCAGATCACTGGAATATTCCATACCTTCCAATCGATCCGCACGACGTTGGACGCGAATACGAAAGTGATGTTATCCGTATCAACAGCCAGTCCGGTAAAGGTGGCATCAGCTATGTACTAGAAGAAAACTTTGGATTCCATATTCCTGGAAAGATGCGTGAAGATGTTGGCTACACAATCAAAGATGTGTCCGACAAACGTCATCAGGAATTAGTTCCTCGAGATATCTTAAAGGTATTTAAAGAAGTTTATGTAAACATCGATGATTCTTGCAAATTAAAAGAAGTACATTTCGTACAAAAAGATGGTGGAATCGAAACAGAAATCTCCTTGGATAAATCTGGTGTTCCTAAACTTTACCATGGTAAAGGAAATGGTCGTCTGGATGCTGTAAGTAATGCATTACAGAGACACAGTGATATGCATTATTCTATCATTACTTATCAGGAACACGCTTTAAATGTTGGTTCTAATTCACAAGCTTGTGCTTATGTTGGTGTTCAGGAACCTAATGGAACAATTACTTGGGGAGCTGGTATTCATGAAGATATTATTACAGCTTCTGTATTAGCATTAATCAGTGCGGTAAACCGGCTTGATCAGTAAATTCTGATTTGCAGGTAGTGTTGCATGTATGAGTCAGAAAGAAGATAAGAAGAAATATTTATAAGAAAAAAAGGATGACACAACGCATTCAAAAAGTGCTCATGTTGTCATCCTTTTTTTCTTATAAATATTTCTTCTTATCTTCTTTCTGACTTATACAACGGAACGCTATTCAAATCACTACATAGTGTGTATGTTAAACGGTATTTGCTGATAAGTTTTATATTCGTTAACGGAAGATGAAAGATTTTTTATCATATACTCGAAATCTACAGTTGGCTAATTACAAATTAAATTTTATCTCCCCATCAATTTCAGCATAATAACTTTCTTCTCCTTTTTCAAGAACTCCCTTTCCCATGGATGCTTCCATAAATTTCTTTTCCATCATTTCAACATCTTCCACTGGGATGATCATTTCAAAAGTTACGTTATCTGTATATATGGTATCCAACACCGGAATATGATCTGTTGCTGTCAGATACTGTATCTTTCCTGATGTTGTATAGTCACATGTTAAACTCATTTTCTGACCAAGACATTTTTCAATTATGGTGCTTGCTTTGATTCCTTCTTGTGTGCTCTTTGTATATGCACGAATCAGACCTCCTGTTCCAAGCAGAGTGCCTCCAAAGTACCTTGTGACTACTGCTACTACATTGTGCAGTTCTTGCCCTGTCAATACTTCTAGCATTGGTTTTCCTGCTGTTCCGCTTGGTTCTCCATCATCGCTGCATCTTAATGCCGGCTGTTTTTCTCCAATGCTATATGCCCAGCAGTTATGTCTGGCATCCCAGTATTGTTTCTTTATCTTTTCTACAAAATCCTGTGCTTCTTCTTCTGTCTGTGCTGGTGCAATATGTGCGATAAATCTTGATTTCTTCTCTGAAATCTCTGCTTCCCCTTCCTTGTATAAAATCTTATATCTCTGACTGCTCATTTTCTTCCTCCCTGATCATGATCTCATCTAATGATTCTGCTAATGAAATTGGTGTTACTTTATATTTTATCAGACTATTGATCATATGTCCTATCACTTCCGCTGAATCTGTAATCTTCGGTATACTGTCCCATTCGATCAATCCTGCATCTTCCTGACTTTTTTTCAGTGCCACTCCATATATCTGATGTACTGGATCTTCCATTAAATAGTAGGATACTACATTTTCCCTGGCTTTGTCATCATAAAACACCTGTTTCCCCATAAATTTTTTCTCGTAATTGTTACTCATAATAATTTCCTCACTTATTAATTATTCTTCTGTTTGCATGTTACATGGCCGGTTTACTTGAACTTTCTTATTTGGTATAATGCTTATCAGGAGGTTTATTATGAAATACACCAAACAAAATATTGAGAAGCAGAGAAAAGTTCTTTCTTCTGATAAAGTACGGAAGAATTCCAGTGTTTCTCTCTTTCTTTTTAAATATGTTTTTATTGTTTCCATTATCCTGATCGTTGCCGGTCTTGGCCTTGGTGTGGGATTTGTTCGTGGTATCCTTAAGACAACTCCACAGATCACCAAAAATTCCGTACATTCCAAGGGCTATATCACAACGATCTATGATAATAAAGGTCAGACAATCAAAACTTTATCAAACCATGATTCTAACAGAATTTATACTCCTCTGTCATCCATCCCCAAAGATCTCCAGCATGCATTTATTGCCATTGAGGATGAACGGTTTTACAGCCATAATGGTATTGATTTGTACGGGATCATTCGAGCTACCTTCCTTGGTATTCGTAACCAATCATTAAGCCAAGGGGGAAGTACGATCACACAGCAGTTGATCAAGAATAATCTGTTGGGAATCCAACCTGAAAAAACTATGATGGAACGTCTGGAACGTAAGATCAAAGAACAGTCTCTTGCACTAGAACTTGAGAAAATTGCTTCCAAGAAATATATATTGGAAGAATATTTGAATGCGATCAATCTTGGAGAAGGAACTCTTGGTGTTCAGACAGCATCTCAGAAATATTTTAACAAAGATGTCTCTGATCTGACACTTTCAGAATGTGCGGTTCTGGCAGGAATCACAAAAAATCCTACACGTTTAGATCCAATTACTCATCCGGAAAGCAACGCTTCCAGAAGATTACTTGTTTTACAAAATATGTTAGATCAACATTATATCACAAAATCTCAATATAGAGAAGCACTTCGTGATGATGTATACACAAGAATTCAAAAAAATGCTGCTGCATCTACAACAAAGAAAAACACGAATTCTTATTTTGAAGATGCACTGATCCTTCAAGTTGTAAAAGACTTAAAAAGCAAACTCGGGTATGATGAGACAAAAGCTTACAGTGCAATCTACAGTGGCGGATTAAAAATATATTCTACACAAGATACTGCAATTCAAAATATCGCGGACAGTATCACTAGCAACCCAGCAAACTATCCTAAAGCCACAAAAGTAGCTTTAACCTGCTCTTTCACGGTGCGTGCAGCTTCCGGAGAGACAAATACTTACACCGAACATAATCTGCTTCATTACATGAAGACCCATAAACTAGGAAACAGCCTGGTTTTCCAGAATGCTTCCGATGCAAAAGAAACTCTCGCTAAATATAAACATTATATAAAAGATAAAGGTGCAATGATCATCGATGAGACTTCACAGCCAACGATCCAGCCACAAATTTCTTTAACGATCATGAATCAGTCAAATGGTTCTGTAGAAGCTTTAGTTGGAGGACGCGATCTGAAGACTTCAGATCTTTCACTAAACCGTGCTACTACTTCAACCAGACAGCCTGGATCAACATTTAAGATTTTGTCTGCATTTTTACCAGCCCTTGATAAAAATCATATGACACTTGGAACAGTTTATGATGACGCTCCATACAACTATAACGATTCCAATCGTCCGGTGCATAATTATTACAAAGGTTACAAAGGTTATTCAACGATCCGTGAAGCGATCACCCAATCAATGAATATTGTCGCAGCAAAAACTATTTCTGATGTAACACCAAAGACATCTTTTGATTACCTTACAAAACTTGGTTTTTCAACACTTGTTTCCAATGAGTTTACATCTAACGGTAACGTATATACGGATATCACACAGTCATTAGCCCTTGGCGGTCTGACATATGGTGTCACGAATATGGAATTAACTGCTGCCTATGCTTCTATTGCCAATGGCGGTATGTATAATAAACCTGTTTTATATACAAAGGTTGTCGATCAAAATGGAAATGTCCTGCTTTCTAACAAACCAACGAAGAAACGGATTATGAAATCAAGCACCGCTTTTCTGCTTACCGATGCCATGAAGGATGTCATTGCCAAAGGAACTGGTAAAGACGCAAAACTGTCTTCTCCTATGGCTGTTGCAGGAAAAACTGGTACAACCTCTAACAATTACGATTACTGGTTCAGCGGTTATACACCTTACCACACAGCTTCTATATGGATGGGATACGACAACAATACAAATTTCAATTCCGAAAACACACATAAGAAACTATGGGCAAAGATCATGAATCAGATCATACAGACAAAATCCGAGAAAACTAAGAATTTCTCAAAACCATCAAATATTGTCAAGGCAAAGATTTGTAAAGAGTCTGGAAAACTTGCCATCAAAGGAGTCTGCGACCACGACCCTCGCGGTAATTGTATCATCACTGAATATTTTGAAAAAGGCACTGTTCCAAAACAAACTTGTGATACTCATGTAGCTGTTGAAATCTGCAAGAAAACAGATAAACTTGCCAATAAAAAATGTCCTAAATCCGAACGTATCAAGAAAGTTTATATCGTCCGAAAAAATGGAAGTCACGGAAAAACAGCAGATACAAAATTCCTGCTTCCAAAAAAATATCAATCTAATTCCTGCACAATGCATTAACAAAAAAATAAAAAACAGGGAATTCCTCAAAGAAGAATTCCCTGTTTTTTATTTTTTTATCTTCGGTTGAAAGATCAATGATGCAAGATATGAAAAAATCAATGCAGCAGATGTTCCCACAGCTGCTGCTGTAAAGCCTCCTTCAAACAATCCTAAAAAACCATGTTTATCAATTGCTTCTTTCATTCCTTTCCACAAACTGAACCCAAATCCTGACAGCGGAACTGTTGCCCCACACCCTCCAAATTCTTCGATTTTTTTATAAATTCCCAACGCTCCAAGAAGAACTCCTGCAATGACTAAAATTACCATGATCCTTCCAGGCTGCAGTGTCGTATGATCCATAAGAATCTGTACAAGAATACAGATGATTCCTCCTGTGATAAATGCCCTGATATATTCCATTATTCATTTTCTCCTTCCAAAACAATTGCATGCGCAATTCCAGCAACACTTTCCCCTTCATTAAAACTTGTCTTTGACATCAATGCTCCTGTCGGCACAAATAATACACGTTTCCATATTCCGTCAGTTATCTTCTTTATGATCATTGCTGCCAGCACAACTGCGCTACATGCACACCCAGAACCTCCTGAATGGGTATCTTGTTCTTCACTTTCATAAATCTCAATTCCACAATCTCCATATACTCCTGAAAGATCATAACCATTTTCACGAAGTAAATGAAGCAAGATCTTTTTTCCAACTTCCCCAAGATCTCCTGTATAAATCGCATCATAATCTTCTGGCTTTGTATTAAAATCCACAAAATGCTGATAGATCACTTCCGCTGCAGCCGGTGCCATACAAGCTCCCATATTCATCGGATCTTCCATTCCATAATCTACAATCTTTCCTGTCGTGATTCCCTTGATCTTTACTGATCCCTTCTCATCTGATACAACAAACCCTCCAGAACCTGTGACTGTCCATGTTGAAGATAACGGTCTTTGATTCCCATATTCCAAAGGAAAACGGAACTGTTTTTCCGCACTTCCAATATGACTTGAGGCAACTGCAAGTACATGCTTTGCAAAGTCTCCTGCAATACTCATAGCCGCTAGTGATAATGCCTCACCTACTGTCGAACAAGCCCCAAATAAACCAAACAAGGGGATTTCAAGCTCTTTCATACCAGAAAACGTCGCTGTGTTCTGTTCCAGAAGATCTCCAGCAAATGCATACCGGATATCTTTTGTGTGAAGCCTTGCTTTACTGATCGCAAGCATAGCGGCCTGTTTCATAAAACGTCCTTCAGCAAGCTCCCAGCTTTTCTGTCCAAAATAAGGATCTTCTATAATCTGATCGATCGCATTTCCTAATGGCCCTTCTCCTTCTTTCTGTCCTGCAACCGATGCCCAGCCTTTTATATATGGTGTCTTACTAAATTCAATACTTTGGATTCCTTTCCTCATTGTCATAAAAACCACCCCCACTGCTTTATAAACAAATAAATAAGACCTGCCAGAAATGATGAAAAAATTCCATATAAAATAACCGGACCTGCAATCGTAAAGATTTTCACACCAATACCAAACACCTGTCCTTCTTTCTGGTACTCAATTGCTGCCGATGCTACAGAATTAGCAAATCCTGTGATCGGTACAAGTCCTCCAGCGCCTCCAAATTTTGTAATTTTCCCATATAAATTAAATCCTGTTAAGATAACACTTAATAAAACAAGTTCAATCGTCACATAAAGCAGAGAATCTTTTTTAGAAAGGCCAAAATATGTTATCATTGTCTGCTTCATCATTTCACCCAAAACACAAAACACACCTCCAACCACAAATGCCTTTGCACAATTTAATAAACTGTTATGTTTTGGTGTAAGATTTTTTACGATCTGCTGATATTCTTGTTTATCCGGTTCTTTTTTCATTTTAACCACCCTTTCATAGATTGATTTAACGGAATATATAAAAATACATATAGCATCCAAACATTTTCCCTAGCGCAATTCCATAAATAACATATGGAATCCCTGACCTTAGTTTTAATCTCCTTGAAAAAATCGGAAGACTTTTGATCGTCTCCGCCAATGCTCCGATCATACATCCAATAAATATGCCTCCAAAGATTCCATAAGCTGCCAGCAACCAGTATCCAGCCCTTATCGACCATCTGTAGATAAATGCTAATGTTCCAAGAATCCCTCCTGCTGCCACGAAACTTTCATACGCTCTTGCATACTTTATGCTTTTTGTAAGGCCTGCAAGTCTTGGAATCACACCCAGCATACTTAAAAATGCGAGAAAACTGGCTGCAATAAGTCCTCCTGCACATAATCCGTAAAATATTAAAAGTATACTACGAATCCACATCTTCTTCCTCCTCTTTGCGGCCTGCATCAATCATTAATGTATCATTTACATCTCTTTCATAAAGCCGCATCTGCACTTCAAATGGTGTCGGATCATCATTTAGTTTGATCTTTCCTGCATGATTGAAAAAGATGATGATTCCTATTGCCAAACCTATCGTATATGAAACATGAAGAAGATTCGGGCCATTTGGAGCACTTCCCATGATCATTTCATAAACATTATAAAAAAGTTCCTCAATTCCAACATCTGTGTTATATGTCATGATTGAAAAGCTTGCACCAAAAAACGCAACGAGCATCACAAATAAGATTTTTCCATAATGCATGATCTTCGATTCATCTTGTTTCTTTTTGTAATAGACAATAAAATCCTGCGGTCCAAGATTTATCACATCTAACGTTTTATCTACTTCTTTGATCTTCTCGATCACTTTAAGAACTGAAAAACATTTTCTCTGATTACCTCTGTCTATAAAATGATAAATACTCTTATTCTTAATCTGTTGTTCCATATCTTTATCGGTGCAGTATAAAGACATAATATCTTTCATTTTAATTTCTTTATGATCAATGCATACACTTTCTTCCACCTTAATATACACATTCATTTTTATCACCTCAGCGTTATTATCTGTTATTTTTGGCTTTTCATTCATAAGTTGCAAGAAAAATGATGTGGTGTTATAATCTCTCATAGTGACTTTTATCGATAAATCAAAGGAGAATGGCCATGGAACAAGAACAATTAACACTTTACAAACTTATGATTTTATATTTAATTGAGAAAGTGGATTTTCCTTTGAGTAATTCCCAGATATCTGAATTTATTCTGGATAAAGGCTATACGAACTATTTTACCGTTCAGAGAGCTTTTCATGAGCTAGAGGAAGAGAATATGCTCAGAGTTAAACAAATCCGTAATATGAGCCATTATGCTCTTAGTGATGAGGGTTTAGAAGCGATCGAGATGTTTGAATACCAGATTCCGAATTCGATCAAAGAAGATATCGCACAATTTCTAAAAGAAAAAGAATACGAACTGCGTAAGGAAGCGAATGTAAAAGCAGATTTTTATCCATCGAAAGGTGATGAATACACGGTAAATCTTAAGATCAGCGAAAAAGAAAGCCCGCTCCTTGAGATTAACTTAAATGTCGTCTCAAGAGACCAGGCAGTTTACATATGCGACCATTGGGAGAAGAAACACTCCGATGTCTATTCCATGCTAATTGAAAAATTATTATTTGACGAGCCGGATAAGTAATTATTCGGTTTCTTCTTTTTCAAGGACGATTTTTTCAATGAAATCCCAGATTTCATCTCTTCCCTGTTTGGATAAGGCTGAGAATGGGAAGATTGGTGTTTCCTTGTCCATCTGAAGCTCTGTGCGGATCTCTTTTAGATGTTTTGGCACTTGGCTTCTTTTTAATTTGTCAAGCTTTGTTGCGATGATCACTGGACGGTATCCATTGTGAAGGATCCAATCATACATCACGACATCATTCTTTGATGGTTTATGTCTGATATCGATTAGTAAGAATACCATTCTAAGCTGTTTTGATGTCTGTAAATAGTTCTCGATCATGTGTCCCCATTTTTCCTTAACAGACTGTGTTACTTTCGCAAATCCGTATCCTGGAAGGTCTACATAATAAAGTTCTTCGTTAATATTATAATAATTGATCGTCTGTGTCTTTCCTGGCTGTGCAGAAATTCTTGCGTAGGATTTACGATTCATCAATGCATTGATCAGTGATGATTTTCCTACATTTGATTTCCCTGCAAATGCTACTTCCGGCAATGTGTTGTCCGGTAATTTACTTGTGATTCCACAGACGGTTTCTAAATTTACACTTTTTATGATCATGTCAATCTCCTAACGTAAAATAAATCCATTACCGAACATATTCTACGTTATCCCCTATTATTTGTCAATGGAGACATGATGAATGGGCTTTGTATTTTTTGTGATCGGAAGTATCTGATATCCCTCTTTTTTTAAGGTTTTGATCAGCGAGTCTAATCCTTTTACTGTATTTTTCGTCTCATGAAGGTCATGCATCAGGACAATGCTTGTCTTTTGTCTTCTGACATCCTTTAATATCTTTTGATTCAACTCATAAGAACTGGCATTAAAATTGATCGCATCTTCATTTAATGCATTCCAGTCAAAATATAAGATGCCTTTTTGATTCACATATCGGATATACGGTTTGATGTCTCCAGCACAATGATTACTGCTGCCTCCTGGAAAACGATAAATATACGACTTTACTTCCGTAAGATCATATAAATATTTCTGAAGTTTCATCAAATCTTTAGAAAATGCTCCGACACTTGCATAAATCTGATCATAATTATGACTATATGAATGCATACCTAGTGTGTGTCCTTCTAAAATGATCCTCCGATACATCTTTTTAGCATGTTCCGTTTCTTTCCCTACAACAAAAAATGTTGCCCTTACCTTATTTTTCTTTAAAATATCAAGAATCTCGTCTGTATGATCTGACGGCCCATCATCGAACGTTAAGTATACCTTTTTTTGATTCAGATTATTATTTGTAAGGAATCCGCTTTCTCCTTCCCCCTGACTTGCAATTTTAAATATATTATTTTGTCTGGGTATTAATTGGATCATACATGTAGTGATCGTTAATACTGCAATGATATATGCCAATATCTTCTTTCTCATATTCTTCCTCTTTTCAAAATATTTTGATTCTTCTTTCTATTTATCATGTGAAGAACTCTCATTTTTATTCTGGCATATATTTACACAAAATAAATAAAAAAAGTGACAGAAATAACATTTCTGCCACTTTTTTCGTGTATTAAAGAGTTTTACAAACTATGTAATCTTAAACTTCGAAGATCAGATCTCCGTAACTTGGCATTGGCCAGTCTTCTTTCGCTACTAACATTTCCAGTCTGTCTGCTGGTTCACGTACTGCACTCATATCTGTAAAGATCGTATCATGATAGAAACGAGCCTGTGCTTCACTTTCTAATGCCTGAGCTTCTGGAATATCTGCTTCTAATTTCTTAATCGCTGCAAATAAATCTTTTAAGTTTGCAGTGATATCTTCTAACAGTTTTTCCTGTACAGAGCTGTCAACTCCAACTGTCTTCAGTTCAGCAACTCCATTTGCAAGTTTTCTCTGATATTTCATAACTGCTGGAACAATCTGTTTCTTCGCAATATCTAATGTTGCAAGTCCTTCGATGTTGATCGTGTTAGAATACTGTTCATATAATACTTCTACACGGGACTCTAATTCTCCTTTTGTAAATACACCGAATTTTTCGAACATCTTGATAGATTTTTCTGTTGTTAATGTTGGGATTGCATCTACCATGCTTCTTAAGTTTGGAAGTCCTCTTCTCTCAGCTTCTGCTACCCATTCATCAGAATATCCGTTACCATTGAAGATAACTCTCTGATGCTCTGTTAATAATTCTTTTGTGATCTCGTGAGCTTCCATTGCTACTGCATCTGCTCCGCCTTCTACTTTCTCTAATCTGTCACAAACATCTGCAAATACATCTGCTACGATCGTATTTAATACAACGTTTGGATCAGAGATAGACTGTGTAGAACCAACCATACGGAATTCGAATTTATTTCCTGTAAATGCAAATGGTGATGTTCTGTTACGGTCTGTTGCATCTTTTTCAAATGCTGGTAAAGAATGTACTCCTGATGCAAGTCTGTCACCATGTTTAGATTCTGTAGCTTCTCCTCTTGTTACAAGCTGTTTTACAACATCCTCTAACTGATCTCCAAGGAAGATAGAAATGATTGCTGGAGGTGCCTCGTTAGCTCCTAATCTGTGGTCGTTTCCTGGTGTAGATGCTGACATACGAAGTAAATCTGCATGTTTATCTACTGCTGCAATAATGGAAGCTAAGATCAGTAAGAACTGATTGTTTTCATGAGGAGTTTTTCCTGGATCTAACAGATTCTTTCCTTCATTTGTTACCATAGACCAGTTGTTATGTTTTCCTGATCCGTTGATTCCTGCAAATGGTTTCTCATGAAGTAAGCATTTTAATCCGTGACGTCTTGCAACACGTCTCATTGTTTCCATTAATAACTGGTTGTGGTCTGTTGCCACGTTGTTTGAGTTATAAATTGGAGCTAATTCGTGCTGTGCTGGTGCTACTTCGTTATGCTCTGTCTTAGCACTGATTCCAAGTTTCCATGCTTCGATATTTAAATCTTTCATGAATCCTTCGATTCTTGGTTTGATGATTCCAAAATAATGGTCATCCATTTCCTGACCTTTTGGAGGCATTGCTCCGAATAATGTACGTCCAGTGAAGATCAAGTCTTTTCTCTGTTTATATTTTTCTTCATCAACTAAGAAATATTCCTGTTCTGGTCCAACGGATGTGCTAACACGTTTTACATTCTTATTTCCTAATACATTTAATAATCTTGTTGTCTGGATATCTAATGCCTGCATAGAACGAAGAAGTGGTGTCTTCTTGTCTAATGCTTCTCCTTTGTATGAGCAGAATGCTGTTGGGATACATAAGATACATGCATTTTCTGTTTCTTTGATGAATGCAGGTGATGTACAATCCCAGGCTGTATATCCTCTTGCTTCAAATGTTGCTCTTAATCCACCTGATGGGAATGAAGATGCATCTGGTTCACCTTTGATCAGTTCTTTTCCTGAGAACTCAAGTAAAACTTTACCATCGTCTGTTGGGTTAATGAAAGCGTCATGTTTCTCTGCTGTCACACCTGTTAATGGCTGGAACCAGTGAGTATAATGTGTAGCACCCTTTTCAATAGCCCATTCTTTCATCTCATTCGCAACTACGTCTGCAATTGCTGGATTTAATTCTGTTCCTTCTTCGATTGTCTTTTTCAGATCTTTGTAAACGGCCTTTGGAAGACGTGCTTTCATAACACTGTCGTTAAATACGTGGGATCCGAAGATTTCTGATACATTGATTTTTTCCTTCATAGAGTTCTTCCTTTCTTCTCTTACATTTGAAGCATAATCTATATATTTTTTTCTTCTATTATCTAACTGATAGTAGAAAAAAAGGGGCGACAAACAATATGAAACTAATTGTTTGACGCCCTTGTCAGTAACTTCACTGGTTATAGGATACAATGATTCTTTTTGAAAATCAAGTCCTTTTTTGTATTTTATCTAGTACTTTTATTTGATCGTTTTTTCGACAGATTTTCCATTCACTGTTTTGATTCCTACCAGGCGGAACTTGTAACTCTTTCCTACTTTTGCTTTTTTCTTTGTGTATTTGTATGATTTTACTTTAAACTTGTAGGATGTTCCTGCTACAAAGTAAATTGTAATTCCGATGGTTCTCCAATTCCTTCAATTTTGCCATCAAACATCATCCCGATACGGTCTGCATATTCTGCACAGAATTCCAGATCATGGGATACCATGAAAATCGTTCTTCCCTCATCTGCAAGTTTTTGTAAAAGCTCTCCAAATCTCCTGCTGTGTTCTCTGTCCATCCCTTTGGTTGGCTCATCTAGCAGCAAAATCTCTGGGTCTGCAAGCAATACCTTGACCAAAGCTGCCATCTGCTGCTGGCCGCCACTTAGATCATATGGATGTGCATACTTTTCTTTCATAAGATCTGCCATCTCTAACAGTTCATCGACTCTTTCCTCTTTGCCTTTTCCCATCTCCAACAGATCTGCAAACAGCTGATCTTTCTTATCTGCTTCCTTGCTTCTTCTATCTTAAAGCTTGGTTCTAAGTTAAATTTATCTTCCAAACGAAGAATCTGTGGAAGTGACTGTTCAAATGGATGATGCATTGATCTGCCATTTCCATCACATCTTCTAAATTATGGGATGTCAAAATAATCGTTAATCCAAATTCCTTATGTAATTTCTGAAGCATCACAAGAAAGTCATTTCTTACTGTGGGATCTAACTGTGCTGTTGGTTCATCAAGGATCAACACCTTTGGATGCATTGCCATAACTGCTGCAAGATTTACCATCTATTTTTGGCCTCCAGACAATTCATCTGTACTTTTATGATAAATCTTTTGCAGATCAAAATAATTAACGATCTCCGCAACCGTACGCTTCATCTGTTCATAAAGCATTCCTGTATTTTCAAGTCCAAATGCGATTTCATGCCATACCGTATCCATTACCATCTGAGCCGATGGATTCTGAAATAAATAAGCAATTTCTTTTATGGAACGCAAATCGTCTAATTGTTCAAGTCTCTGATGATCATAAGAAATATCTCCTGATTTCTCACCTTTTGGCATCAGTTCTTTGTTCGTTTCGATAACTTTTTGATATTTCATAATTTTATCTGTTTTCCTGTTAGATCAATGCGATAGTTACTTCGATAGATCAATCTGGAGACTGGTACAAGCTCATATCCTTTTGCTTTGATATTTCTTATGATCTGTTTTAATACCTGTTTGGTGCATTTTGTTCCAGTATGCATCAGAATAATACTTCCAGGTGATAAATTTTTATGTTCACAAACTTTCTTGATCAACTGTTCTTTGGTTGGTTCCTGCCAGTCTAAGCTGTCTACGTTCCATTGAATGATATAATAATTCATTTTTCTTGCATTTTTTACAACAGATTCATTATAGTCTCCGTATGGTGCACGAAACAGATCAATTTTGATACCTAATAATCCTTGAATCTTTTCTGTGACACCTCGGATCTCTTCCTGCTGCTGTTTATCTGTTAATTTTGTCATATATTTATGATGATCTCCATGACTTGCGATATCATGCCCTCCATCGTAGATTGTTTTGATATCCGCTGGATATTTGCTGATCCAGTCTCCACAGAAGAAAAAAGTTGCTTTTACATTTTCCTGCTTTAGTATCTTTAAGATCTGTGGAATATCTTCATTGCCCCATGCGGTGTCAAATGTCAATGCGATTTGTTTTTTATCTGTATCTACACAGTAAATTGGAAGTTTTTCTTCCTGTGTTTCACTCCAGACATAGATATTGTTTTGTATAAATTCTCTGGCTGGACGAATACTGTCACTGTTTGTAACCCAGAGTGCTGTCAAGATCAACAGGATAATGACTGACATTTTTCGAAGCATTGTTTGATCTGCCTCTCTTTTTTTATCATTTTATGAATTTAGACATAGAAAAAGAATCCTGCTTTCACAGAATCCTTTTTCTTATTTTTGTTGATATTTTCTATTTTATGATACTTATTTTACCTGACCCTTCTGGATGATGGATACAATATTTAAATCTTTATCTAAAACTACTGCATTTGCGTATTTTCCTTCTTCAAGGCTTCCATATTTATCATCGATTCCAATCGATTTTGCTGGATTTAATGTTGCACACCTGACTGCACTTTCTAATGGAATATTCATCTTCTTAACTGCTGTTCTCATACAATCCATCAGGTTTGTTGCAGAACCTGCAATAGCTCCTCCTTCTGTCAGTGTTGCAAGATTACCTACTACAGTTACTGGCTGTCCACCTAATTCGTACTGTCCATCATCCATACCTGTTGCCATCATGCTATCACTGATCAGAACAATTCTCTTGTCTGTAAACATCTCAAAAGTTGCTCTGACACAAGATGGATGGATATGAACCCCGTCACAGATCAGTTCTACGAAACATTCGCTGTCCCTTGCTGCTCCAATAACTCCTGGTGTCCTGTGACCAAATGGCGGCATTGCATTGTATAGATGAGTAATATGATCGACACCTCTATGAATCGCTTCGGTTGCTGTATCATAATCTGCAGTTGTGTGTGCGATTGATACATGAACTTCATCTTTTACCTGATCGATAAATTCCATTGCACCTTCTGTCTCTGGTGCAAGATCAATCAATTTCACAAGTCCACCTGCTGCTTCCTGCATTCTGTGGAAGAAATCTACATCGGCTGTTTTAATATCTTCTTCTTTCTGGGCGCCTTTCTTTTCTTTGTTTACAAAAGGTCCTTCCATATTGATTCCGACAAGATCTGCACCTTTTCCATTCTTATGTTCTTTAGCCGCTTTCATTGCCTGCATTAACTGGTCTTCTGGAATTGTCATTGTAGCTGGACAGATTGCTAATACTCCATTGGCTGCCTCATAATCAGCCAGTGCCTGAATCGATTCTTCGGTTCCATCACACATATCATGTCTGACACATCCATGGAAGTGAATATCTACAAGACCTGGGATCACATAGCATCCTTCGGCTTCTACTTCTTTGTTATCTGTTGTTTTGTTAGAAATATATTCTCCTTCTATATAGAGATCTTTTTTTTCGAATGTTCCTTCTGGTGTAAAAACCAGTCCGTTTTTTATGATCATTGTATTACCTCGATTCTCGTTACTATTTATATGATTCTTTCTGCTTCTATTTTAACAGTCTGATACTTTACAATCAAATAAAACAGAGCTTTTTGGCCCTGTTTTACTGAAACTGATTGTTCCGTCGTGATTTGTTTTTGTTTAATCAAGTTTTTGAATGTACTTTCGATTTATCTAATGTTCTTTGCAAGACCATTCGGTTACGGTTAATTTCCATACATTCACGCTGTTAACCATTTGATCTGCGAAAGTCCAGAATGCGTCATCACTTACTTTGCAAAACTATCTTTATTATACAAAAAGTCTTTTATGATATCAACGGAAAAACGGACCAGCATATCGCCGGTCCGTTTTCGGGGAGAATTATGAATAGCAACAAAGACTTATTTACATAATTTTTCCATCTCATCTGCAACAAACTGAACTTTTGGTCCAATGATAACCTGAATGTTACCTTTTCCTGGACGAATGATTCCTGCTGCTCCTGAGGATTTGATCTTTGCTTCATTTACTTTATCATCATCGTTGATTTCTAAACGAAGTCTTGTGATGCAGTTATCAACACTCTTAACATTGGCACTTCCACCCAATCCTTCCAGGATCACAGATGCCATTGCTGTATAATCGTCATTTGCTAATGCGATGTTTTCTTCATCAATATCATCATCTTCACGACCTGGTGTTTTCAGATCGAATTTGGTGATCGCAATACGGAATACTACATAGAATACGATAAATGCTGCGATTCCTAAAGGAATGATCATCCATGTCTTCTGTGCTGCTGGTAAGGAAGATGAGAATACAAGGTCGGTTGCTCCTGCGGAGAAGCTGAATCCTGCTCTGAATCCTACCAGAGTTGTGATCGTTGTGAAAATTCCATAAAGGAGTGCGTAGATTACATATAAACCTGGTGCTAAGAACATAAATCCGAACTCAAATGGTTCTGTTACACCACAGACAAATGCACAAACGGCTGCAGATCCTACTAAACCGATGGCAATCTTTTTCTTGTTGCTCTTTGCTGTCTGGATCATCGCTAAGGCTGCTCCTGGAATACCGAACATCATACATGGGAAGAATCCTGACATATACATTCCAAGGCTCCATGATACATTCTTAGATGTTTCACCTGCCCAAAAATGAGTTAAATCTCCAAGTCCGATCGTATCAAACCAGAATACGTTGTTCAATGCATGATGTAATCCAGTTGGAATCAGCAGACGGTTTAAGAATGCATAGATACCGGCTCCAATGGCTCCCATCTTGGCAATAGACTGACCAACTGTGATCAGTGCTGTAAATACTACTGGCCATACAAACAGTAATACAACAGATACAATGATAGATACAACACCAGCAACAATTGCGACACAGCGTTTACCACTGAAGAATGATAACCAGTCTGGTAATTTTGTATCTTTGAACTTGTTATAACACATAGATCCGATCACACCAGATAAGATACCGATAAATGGATTGGCGATCTTATCAAATGCAAGTGTTGCATCTGCATTCTTTGCGATAGATGGCATGATCGTTGTTACTACTGCTGTAGATAACAAGGTTGTGATCATCAGCCATGATGCTAAGGCTGCCAGACCCCCAGTTCCGTCGTGTTTATCCGACATACCTACACCTACACCGATCACAAACAGTAATGCCATGTTATCGATCAAAGCACCTCCTGCCTTCACGAGGAAGAATCCGATCTGGTTTCCGATCCCTGTGATATCACCACCCTGCATGGTTGCAGGACACAGTGCATATCCGATTCCCATTAAAATACCACAGATTGGTAAGCACGCTACTGGAAGCATCAAGGCTTTTCCTAATTTTTGTAAAAATTTCATATAGCTCGTCCCCTTTCATTTTTACTTTCATTTTTACTTTTAGTTTTTCATGTTTTCCTTCTCTTTTGGTTACTTATCTTAGTTATTCTTTTGTTAATTGTATCACCTCATCTCCCGCTTGCACTTGTTGTCCTGTTAAACATTTTGTGATCTTATAACCACTTAAGTTCGTTATTACAATTGGCGTTGTGACGTCATATCCTGCCTTTGCAATCTCCTCAATATCAAATGTAAGCAAAACGTCTCCTGCTTTTACATGGTCTCCTGTATTGACATGTGCTTCATAATACTTTCCATTCAACTCCACAGTATCAAGACCTACGTGAACGATCATCTCTAATCCATCTTCTCCTTGAATACAAACTGCATGCTTTGTATCCATCACTGTAGCTATGGTTCCATCAATTGGAGAAACAACTGTCCCATTTGATGGATGGATTGCTATTCCAGGTCCTAATAATTCCTGGGCAAATGTCTGATCATTTACTTGATCCATCGGGATTGTTCTTCCATCTTCTGCTGCTTTGACTGAAATTATCTTTGCGTTTTTTTCAAACATCTTTTTTAATGCATCAAACATTTTCTTCTCCTTTTTCTATACTGTTTTTTCTGATCCTTTCGATATGCATCGTAAGATAAGCAATCTCTGCTGATGTCATATCTTTTTTGTATTGTTTTTTGATAAAACTCTTAATGTATCGTGCACACTGATATTCTTCCGGACAGATCTTCTGTATCATCTCCTGTACGTCATTATTCATATCATCCATTCGCTCTGATGCAAATAACTTTCTTGATAAGAATTTCAAATGTGTGATAAACCGCTCATAGCTAAGCGATTGAGTATCTATCTCCAAATGAAAATAATTCTTTACCTGCTCCATGACATCTTCTAAAAATTGTGTGATCTTTAATGTGTCCCTTACTCTCGTGTCAAATTCTGCACTCACGATATGTAATGCGATCGATGCCGCATCATCCATTGGCAAATCGATATGAAGCTTCTGCTTTATCATTCCTAGAGCATACTCTCCAAGTGCAAATTCCTTCTCATAAAACAATTTCACTTCCCGCAACATCGGGTTTGGAAAATTCATATGGTCTTCATATCTTTGAATCGCAAAATGAATATGATCTGTTAATGTCACATAAATATTCTCATTCAATTCTGTGCCTAAACTTTGCTTGGCATGTTCGATGATCGCTGTTGAAATTTCGAACTGTTCCATCGGAAGATCCTGTAAGATTTCTTTTAATTTTCGAATCATTTTCGGATCTTCTAATCGAAAAATCTTCTGAATCTTCTTCTCATCAACTGGTTTTCCTTCCTTTCCCTGAAAACCAACTCCTGTTCCAACAACAATGATCTCCTGCCCGTCTTCATCAATGCTGCTTACTACATTGTTGTTCATTACTTTATCTATTTTCATAATCTTCTCTCCATTGTAATGGAAAATATATATCAAATATAATTTCTATATTTTTTAATTTTAAATAAAAAGAAAACCACATTTTATAAACATGAAAAGTCTGTGCCTTTCATACTTATAAAATCCGGTTTTGCCTGCATTACCAGTGACAATCCTAAATATTCATACTATTGAAGTCACTTTATTCATTTCTTTAACTTGTTTTTATTCTATCAGCATTTTGCACAAAAGTCAACCTTTTATTTATTTTCTTTTCATTATTTTAAACAATACTTATTGAGTGTTTCTTAACTGCTGGTGCGTGCCACGTCTTCAAATTCTTATGGCGGCGCACCTTGCAGTATCTGCGTATTTCTCTTATTGAGATTATTTCTTGATAACAAGTGTGTCATATCCTTTTTTCTTCAGTTCATTTTCGAGTCTTACTGCTTCATCAAGCGTATTGTATTCCCCAATCTGGACTGCGTAATAAGGATCTTCATAGACAATATCTCCTTCATATCCATCTGCTACCGCACGATTTAGAGCATATTGTGCATTGGAGAAATTGCGGTATAATCCAATCTGAACTCTGTAAATTCCTTGCAGTGCCTCATTTCCACTTCCGATCGTCTCCATAATACCATCTGCGATCGCCTGCGAGATCTGTTCAAATTTCGAATCAAATCTTTCGTTATCCTGATCTGAATTTAAAAATCCTGCTTCGATCAAAATCGCAGGGATTTTTGTTCTTTTTAATACGGTAAGATTTGGCCGTTCTTTGACTCCAATATTTCGAAATCCTACTTGTTCTAAGTTTACATTCACATTTCTCGCCATCTCAGCTTTGATTCCATTGTCATCAAATACCAGAGTTTCAACCCCTTGATATTCATTTGCATTGGGACTTGCATTTCTATGAAAAGAAATAAAATAATCCGCTCCACTTTCATTGCCAAGTCTTGCTTTCTCCGATGGAGACTGGTAGATATCGCTTTTTCTTGTGTAGGAAACTGGAACTCCATTTTGCTCTAAGATCTGTCCGACAGCGAGTGTCAGCCTTAAGTTGTCGTCTTTTTCTTTTCTTCCATCGTACTGAGCTCCATTATCATAACCGCCGTGTCCAGCATCTAGGATCACTCTTGCCATAATTCATACTTCCTGCAGTTCTTTCTTGTATCAGACTATGCAGATTTTACAGTTCTGTGTTATCATTGAACTATATAAATAATGAGTAAAAGGAGATTTTTTATGAAAAACGTGAAAGCTGTTATGTGTGATATCGATGGAACTTTATTAAGCAGTAACGGAATCGTCACACCTAAAACCATTGAAGCAATCAAAAAACTTCGTGAACACGGGATTTTATTTGGTATCTCTACTGGAAGAGATGTTCCAAGTGTCAAGCATTTATTAAAAGTGTGGGGAATTGATGGACTTGTTGATCTTATGGTTGGCAGCAATGGCGGAGAAATCTATGATTATGCGGATGATTATTATGAGATGAATTATCCATTGCCTGGAAGCCTGATCTTAGAGATCATGAAACATTTTGAAGATATGGATGTGAATTTTGCGATTCATGGAGATGGGGTTTTGTATACTCCAAAGGAAGATGATCTGATCAAATCTTTATCTAATACAGATCAGCTGCCTTATGAAGTCATTGATTTTAATGAATTTTTAAAGCAGGATCAATTGAAACTTCTGATCACTTGTGCTCCCGAGACGATGCCTGCTGTCATTGAACGAAGCAAGACTTTCCATAATGAAAAATTTAAATCCGCATGTCTTCAGACAACAAAACTTTTATTTGAATTTATGGATCCTCGAATTTCTAAAGATTTTGGATTAAGAAAAATTATGGAAAAACGCGGTTTTACAATGGAAAATCTTTGCAGTTTTGGGGATGCTGATAATGATTATGAGATGACACTTCATGCTGGCGTTGGCGTTGTTATGGCTAATGGTAGTGAGAAAACGAAGAGTGTTGCGGATTATATTACAGATGATAATGATCATGATGGGATTGGAAATTTTATTGAAAAATATTTAATAGACTGAGTTATTGGCAGAATATTATAAAATCATTTATTTTTTAATATATTCTCCTCTGACTTCTCCATTTGGACTATAAATAGATTCTACTCCGTCAAAAGAATATCCATCGTACCATTCTTAAAATATCTTTTCATTACTTATAGTATGTATTCTGTGTTAATCTTGCTTAAGCTATAAATCTATCCCAAATTTATTCAAATCAACCTTCCCATCTACGACCTGAACTCCGTCTTCTTCTAATAACTTTCTCTGTCTTCCTTCTCCGCCGAATGCGAAGGCTCCTGCAAGTTCTCCTTTGGCATTGACTACCCTGAAGCATGGAATGTGTTCTGGGTCTGGATTTTTGTGCAGGGCGTTTCCGACGGCTCTTGACATCTTTTTGTTTCCTGCCATAGCTGCCACCTGCCCATAAGTTGCGACATGTCCTTTTGGGATTTGTTTGACTGCTTCGTAAATCCTTTTGGTTGGGCTGTCTGTGATGATATCGTAGCTTTCTTTGATCATTTTTTTGATATCTTTTTCTGGTATGGTTCCATCTAAGATGATCGTATTCCAGTATTTTTTATTTTGGTGATATCCTGGAATGACAGCATCGTAAGCTTCTCTCCAGAAGTCTCTCCATTCTGGATCAACTTTGATATTAAGATTAATATAACCATCTTTTTCATAGATCCACAGGAATGCTTTTTTACTTCCTTTGACTCTTACAAGTTCCCAATTTGGGTCTTTGAAAGGAGCTTCTACGTATGTATGTGGGAAGCTTAGGCCGTAGGTAATTGCCTGTTGTCTTGTCTGCATGGAAATCAACTCCTTTTTCTTTTTTCTATACCATATTTTAACACATAAAAAGAAAAAAATATAAGAGTCTGTGCGAATAATCTCACAAATAGACTCTTATATTTCAAAAGGAAATTTTAACTTTGATATTCATCAAAAAATTCATATGTTAAATTAACATCTTTCAATTTTGTTCTAAATGCAATACAAATGTTCGAATCGTTGTCCCTTTGTAATCATTGAAACCATAATCCCACAAAATGCCCCACAACTATCAATCATCACATCAAATACTTTTCCTTCTCGTCCTGGAACAAATAATTGATGAATCTCATCGGTTTATGCATATCCTGTAGAGATCAGCTGTGCGATCAATACTGCTTTCTTTCGATCTTTTACATCACAGGACACCGCTTTATAAGTAAAAAATCCAAGCACTGCATATTCTGTAAAATGTGCTGTCTTTCTAACGAATGTATGCACTACTTCCGCATGCATCATAAGATCTGCATTAGAATGAATCTGGAAGAATCCAAAAAAACTTAAGATCCTTG